>JAMFSG010000039.1 GCA_026225155.1 Verrucomicrobiota bacterium | reverse complement strand
GATTATAAATATCCCGCGCCGATTTTCGGCGTGCACAACAGCCGTTGGATCGTTTCGCCGGGCGAAAATGTGCGCCAGCATTACGCGGAATATCAGGATCGCCTCAAAGCTTATGTGCAAGACATCGTGATCGCGCACAAAAATGACAAGCGGATTATCTTTTGGGAAACTTACAATGAACCGAATCATTCGCCGGAAACGAAACGGCTTTTGCAGGACGCTTACAACTGGGTTCACGAAACGGGCACAACGATTCCGTTGACGGCGACCGGCCGCGAATTTGCCGGCGAACCGTATTCCGATTTCAAATCCTGGCACGAATATGCGACTTACAATTACACCGGCGCGCCGGATGAATTGAACACGGAATGTATGAACCGCCAGGGCCAAACCGTTCCCGGCATCGTCGAACATTTTCAGGACAAGACGGGATTCATCGTCTGGGAATTTGGCATCGGACGCGACAACTGCCGTTTCGCCTGGGACGAAAATCGTGATCATCCGCGCACGACCGAAGCGACAAAACCATTTCACGGCATCGTTTATCCCGATGGCCATCCGTGGCAAGTCGCCGACGTGCAAGCGTTACTTGGAACGAATGGTTTCGCGAACGCGCCTTTATTCAGCGTGGAATATTTCAAGGATGTGAATTTCACTGCGCTCGCGAAAAAATCCGTGACGCCGTTCATTGATTTTGATCTCGGCACGGAACCTGGCACGAGTTCGCCTGACGCGTCGGCCGGCGTGCCTGCGGAAAATTTTTCTGTTCGCTGGACAGGAACTATCCTGCCGCCGTCAAAAGGCCGTTATACTTTTTTTGTTGATGGCGACGGACCGGTGAAATTATTTGTGGATTCCAAACTCGTCGTGGACAAGCAAACTGCCGCACGCAGCGAAGTTTCCAAAAAAATCAAACTGGCCGGTGATCAACCCGTCGAAGTGAGAATTGAATACGTCCACGCTACGGGCGAACCTAGTTTGCATATCGCGTGGACCGGGCCGGATTTTGCCAAACAAATTTTGGTTCCGACCAAACTTGTCAGCACGCCTTGACGATTGATTTGCGCCGCCATCGGATTCTGATTGCAGGCCGGTGACGGATAGCATAATAATTTTTTGGCAATGGAGTTTGCCGTCCGAAATGGAAAACCGCCTGATGTTCAGCGCTGATAACTCCTACGTGGGAAGGATGGCGTGTCGCCGTCCCTAATAAATAAAATGGGTCGCCGGCACGGCAACCCTCCCGGTAAGAAATTATGAACATCGCGTATCTTTGGGTGGCAATCGGCGGCGCGCTCGGCAGCGTGTTGCGCTTTTGGATCAACGACCTCGTCCTCGCCAGAACTGGTGGCAATTTTCCGTGGGGCATACTCGTCATCAACGTCACCGGCTCATTTCTCATCGGCGTTTTTGCCGCGTTCACTGATCCCGATGGACGAATCCTCGCGCCGCCGAGCGTCCGGCAATTTTTGATGATCGGCATTTGCGGCGGTTACACGACGTTTTCGTCCTTCAGCCTGGAAACGCTCAAACGATTGCAAGATGGCGACTGGCTTGCCGCCGGCGCAAATATTGTTTTGTCCGTCGTGCTTTGCCTCATCGCCGTGTGGCTCGGCTACCTGCTCGGTGCTATGTTTAATTCGATGAAAGGAAATTGATATGCAAACTCCGACCGACGCATTGCTGCTCCGAATTTTCATCGGCGAAAGCGACCGCTGCCATCACAAACCGCTTTACGAAGCCATCGTGCTCGCCGCGCGCGAGGCGCAACTCGCGGGCGCGACCGTTTTGCGCGGGCCGCTCGGTTTCGGCCAATCCAGCCGCCTGCACACCTCAAAAATTTTGCAGCTCTCGATGGATCTGCCGCTCGTCATTGAAATCGTGGACAGCGAGGAAAAAATAAATTCATTCCTGCCCACGCTCGAAAAAATGATCGGCGGCGGCCTTGTCACGTTGGAAAAAGTGAAAGTGCTGCATTATCGCGCTGGCGAAGGTGAAAAGTAATTTATGTGCGCGGCATGATTAAAAATAAATGAGTGTTCCGAAACTTGATAAATTTACTTATAAAATTGCGCTCTCATCGCCTGCTCATTTTAGTGGCGATATGCTAACCGATTCTTTCTCGCTGACGCACGCTTGGCCGCATCACAAGAATAATATAGAAATATTTGATGATTCAGGCCGATTTGGCCGTTCATTTTTCGTATTAACATTTAGAGAGCGCGAAATGTCTGATGAAGAAGAGAAAAAGCGGCGTTTGCCGCAATATGAATTTGTTGGGGATTTTTTTTGTGTAATCCTCACAATATATTTCGGAAAAAGATTTGATAATTTGGGCTTTTTTCAGTCGCATGGCATTCATTATTTACCCAACATTCAGCCACCAAAGTTGCGGAAGTTAACTGACGCATTACCAATAAGTTCAAAGCCGAGAAAAGACCTGAACATAAAATTGGAATTACACGAGGCAAAGCCGCTTTTGCCTATTCTCGAAGCTGTTTTTCTGGAAATAAATGACAGCAAACCTGCTGCTAAAGAATTAGAGCTGGTATTTTCGGCAGGACAATTTTACTTACAAGCCCTACAACTTTTTGAATCAGAGCCGGAATTTGCTTTTTTAAGCTTGGTAAATGCCGGCGAAGTTCTCATTAGCGGACTTGAATTTTCAGAGAGCGAAATTTATGACGAAGAAATAAGAACACTTCTTGCCGAAATTAAAGATAAACTGGGAGAGTCAAAAGCTGAAAAAGTGCGGGGACGTTTTTTCCAAATTCGACGAAGGTTTCGCATCGGTCTGTCCAAACTTGTAAATCAAAGTTTTTTTGAAGGCAGCGAAAGTCGCGAAGATTTTTACAAATTCAAGCAAGAAGATTTCGATACACGAATTGCGGCAGCTTATGACTTGCGTAGTTATTTCTTACACGCTGGAAAAAGATTTGGTATTTGGGTTGAAATCATGGGAAACATGAATGCTGATGTTAGCATTGGAACGCCAGCTTACGGCGATCCAGAATGGAAAAAACTTATTTCACGCATTCCAACTTTAGTCGGCATGGAAAGAGTAATTCGTTTTTGTCTGCTTCGATTCTTGCATCAAAAAGTTTCACCACTTCACGAAAAATTGAATTAAGCATCTATGAACACAACTGACTTGGAAAAAATCTTGCGCGACACGCTCGCGAAATTTAATTCCGAAACCGGCACGATCCACAAACTTCACGAACCGACGCAACTATTGCGCCTCGTCGCGCAAGTCGGATTGCCGCCGCAAATACAGAACGTCGTCGCCATCATTCCCGTCGGCAAAGGCATCGCCGGCGAATGTGTGCAGAAAAATCAGCCGGTGACGATCTGCAATCTGCAGACCGATGCCAGCGGCGTCGCCAAGCCCGGCGCGAAACAGACCGGCGTCGGCGGTGCGCTCTGCGTGCCCATTAAACGCGACGGCAAAACCATCGGCACCTTCGGCATTGGCACCCAGCGCGAACACGAATATTCGGCGGCGGAAATCAATTCGTTGCAAGAAATCACGGATCAGATTGCCGATTCGATTTGAGACACGAATTGCACGAATTTTCCCGAATCACAGAAATTGAGTTCGTATCAATTAGTGAAATTCGTGTCAAAAAAAAAATTCGCATCCGTCCGTCCGGCAGTGGTTCAATTTGGTGGGGCGAGCGTCCTCGCGAGCCGGACGTCGCCAGACCAAGCGGCTCGCGAGGACGCTC
>JAMFSG010000038.1 GCA_026225155.1 Verrucomicrobiota bacterium | reverse complement strand
CCGCTGGAATTTTGCCAGTGCGAATTCGGTCATTTCTTTCGCCGCCGGAATTTTGCAGAGCATCGCGAGCAGCCAGTAAATTCCACCGGCGATTCCCGCCGGCACAAAGACTGCGCCAATTTTCAACGCAATGGTTTCGTGGCCAATATGCGTTTCCCACAACCGCCAGCCGGCCCAGGCAATGAGTCCGGCGATGAGGGTTATTCCTAAAAGTTGCGGCAGAATTTTTCTTAACGATTCCATCTCCAAGCGCGCAATTTTTTTGCGTAACGCGAAGAGCAGCAAGCTGACATTGACGACGGACGTGACGGTATTGGCGATGCCGAGCCCGCCTTGTTTCAACGGATGAATGAGCAGCGCGGCGAGAACCAAGTTCAGCGCGAGACAAAAAATGCTTATTTTCATGGGCGTTTTGGTGTCGCCCAACGCAAAAAAAGCGCGCGCCAAAACATTGACGGTGGAAAAGGCCACGAGCCCGGGCGCGAGGCAGAGGAGCGCGAATGACGTGCGCTGAGTTGAGGCGGCGGTGAATTTATCGCCATGTTCAAAGAGCAATCGCACAATCGGTTCGGCCAAGGCGACGAGCAAAACGGCGGCGATCAAGTTCGCAAACAGTAACGAGCTGATGCCTTGCCGGAGCGTGGTGCGAAATTCGGGATAATTTTTATCCGTCGCCAGACTGCTCAACGCGGTCAGCAAATAAGTCGCGAGTGAAATGCCGAAGATGCCTTGCGGCAATTCCATCAGACGCGTGGCGTATTCAAACGACGCGTTGATGCGCGGATCCAAATGGAAGGCGAGCATTTGCACGACAAAAACATTGAGTTGAAAAGTCGCAACGCCGATGGTGGCCGGAACCATGCGCGTGACGACGAGCCGGACGGCTTCATTTTTCCATGGCGAAACCCAGTGATAACGAAAACCGTCGCGCCAGAGCGTGGGCAATTGAAATCCGGCTTGCGCCACGCCCGCTACGAGCACGCCGAACGCGAGTGCGAAAATCTGGACGGGCAATTTTTGTTCTTCCGGCAAGGCCACGCCAAATTTTGGCGCGAGCCAGAGCACGGAGGCGATCATGACCACGTTGAGCATCGTCGCGCCCATCGCCGGAATGAAATAATGGCCGCGCGTGTTGAGCATTCCCATCATCACCGCCGCGAGGCAGACGAGAATCATGTAGGGGAACATCACGCGCAATAATTGCAGCATCAAAACGGTTTTTTCCGGAAATTGTCCCGGCGTCCAGAAGTGAACAGTTTCGCTGGCGGAAACAATTGCATTGGTCGCAGCCAATGAGTTGGTCGGCACCGATAAAACGATGGGATGCAATCCGCTATCAGCCAGCGATGACGTTATTTGATGTGGCGTCCCGAAGGCCAACGCGAGTGAAATGACCAACATGGCAATTGCCGTGATGACACTTGCGGCGATGACCAGGCCGGAAATCAAAGCGTTCGCCGCGCGCCACATTTCAGCTTCGCCTTCCGTTTTTTCCTTCTGTTTAAAAATCGGGATGAACGCCGCCGTCAACGCGCCTTCACCGAGCAAACGGCGAAAAAGATTCGGAATTTGAAAAGCAAAAGTGAACGCGCCCGCGACCCAGCCATCGCCCATGAAGCGCGCATAAACCATCACGCGCACCATGCCGAGCACGCGGCTGGTGAGCGTGGCAGCGGCCATCGCGCCCGAGGCTTTCAACATTTTTGACACCGCGCGAAGATTAAAGTCCAAAGCCCGAAGTCCAAAGTCCAAAGTGAGCGAATTCAGAATCATCCTCATCATCGTCCTCGTCCTCGAATAAAATATAAAATTTCGAGGACGAGGACGAGAATGAGAACGAGGAGGATTTGATCCAATTGGAAATTGGCATTTCGACGCCGCCGATTTAACCTGCCCGCGTGAGCATTTTGGAAGAATTACAATGGCGCGGGCTGATCGCCGATTGCACGGACACGGTCGAGCTGACCAAAAAACTTTACGTGCCGATCACGCTTTACGCCGGCTTTGATCCGACGGGTGACAGCCTCCACGTCGGGAGTCTGGTTCCGCTGTTGACCCTGCGCCGATTTCAATTATTTGGCCACTCGCCCATTGCTGTGGCCGGAGGCGCAACAGGTTCCATCGGTGATCCGAGCGGTAAAACACAAGAGCGTCAGTTGCTCACTCAAGAAATTTTACAGCACAACATCACCTGCGTGGCGCAACAATTGAAACGCTGGCTTGATTTTGACAACCAAACGAATCCTGCGCGGCTCGTGGACAACGCTTCGTGGACGCAAAATATTTCCTATCTCGATTTTCTGCGCGACATCGGCAAACATTTTTCCGTCAACCAGATGGTTGCCAAAGAATCCGTCCGCGCGCGCATGGAAGACCGCGAGGTCGGCATCAGTTACACCGAATTCAGTTATATGCTGCTGCAGGCGTTTGATTTCATGGTTTTGCGTCGCGATCAAAATTGCGAACTGCAAATCGGCGGCAGTGATCAATGGGGCAACATCACCGCCGGTATCGAACTGACGCGCAAGAAACTCAGCAAGACAGTTTATGGCCTGACGTTGCCGCTCGTGACAAAAGCCGACGGCACCAAGTTTGGCAAAACTGAAACCGGCACCGTTTGGATTGATGCCAAAAAAACCAGCGTTTATAAATTTTTCCAGTTCTGGATCAACGCGGACGACCGCGACGTGATTCGTTATTTGAAATACTTCACGTTTTTGTCGAAAGAAGAAATCGAATCGCTCGATAAATTGCACGCGGAAAATCCCGGCGCGCGTGGCGCGCACAAAGCGCTTGCGAAAGCGGCGACTGATTTGATTCACGGCGAAGCTGCGACGAAAGAAGCGATCCGCGCGAGCGAAATTCTTTTTGGCGGCAATCTCGAAGGCATCACCGAAAATACGTTCAACGAAATCATCGGCGAAATTCCGACCAAGGAAATCGAGAAAGCAAAATTGGACGGCGCGGGAATTCCGCTGGCCGAACTTTTGGTTCATTCCGGTTTGTCGCAATCGAAAGGCGCGGCGCGCAAAGACATTGAAGGCGGCGGTGTGAACATCAACAACGTGCGTGAACAAAATTTTCAGCGCGCGGTGACGACCAACGACCTGCTTTTCGGTAAACACATTTTGCTGCGCAAAGGTAAAAAGAATTACGTTGTGATAATTGCGAAATAGAATGGCAACGCGTGGTCGAAACGGTTAACCAGTTAAGGGTTCAATTTCAGGTTAAACCAGCGACGTAGCTCTCGTTGAAGATGTTGAGAATTTGGCTGGCGATCAGAATGATTCGCACCACCACGACAAACGCGACGACTCCCACCAGCCAGACCAGCCATCGTGGTTGGCTCCGAAACAACAAAGCGTCAAAGATGCCAGCCAATCTACAGAACCGCATTTTCAAATTGTTTGTATTCATAACAATATATGAGATGCGACCTGCGGCGCTTTTGGATTCAAAATTTTTAGAAATCAAACTTCTGTGCTGCATGACGTTAATTTCTATTGTCCTGCCTATGTTTTGATTAGTGAAAATTAATGGAGATTGGTAGTTGCCGAATTGGTGCCGTAAACCAAACGGACTCTTTCCGCGTCTAGTGTGCTCAAATGATTATCCGTCCACTGGCCGATGACGCTGTCGTAATTGGTATTCACCGGCGAAATCACCGCGCCGGGACTGTTGCCGACGCAATCTTTGCATTCAGCTTCATGTTGTGATGCCCAGCAAATCCGGTAGTGCATGATGGATTTGTAATCGTAAGGCAACGTGGTCACGAGCCAGTTGGTTTTGGGAATCCAATCGTAATCGGACGCGCGGCCGTCCTTGATATTTTCGTAATGGATGGTCACGTTTTGGTCGCGATCCCAGCGTTGATGCTCGTGAAAAAATCCGAGGACGTGGCCGAGTTCGTGCGCGGGCATCCATTCGTTTTCGCGCCACCAAAAAGCCGTGATGTTGATGTCGCTGCGCTCGCCTTTCACAAAGCCGACGTGGCTGGTGTTGTTACCCGCGTCGGTCTGGCCGGTGAAATTGACGTATTCAATTTCGGTCGTGCGCGGAATGAATTTTATTTTTGCGCCGGTGTCCATCCAATCCTGCATCGCGCGCCGGGCGAGTTTTTGCTGGTCAGCGGTGAGCTTGGAAATGTCGTAAGGAATAATCCCATTCGGCCACAGTTGCGGTTTTTGTGCAGTCGCATCCATGTGCGCGAGATCGGAATCAGCCGCAAGTAATGGCTGGGTTCCGAGTGTGAATAAAACAAGCGCGCTCAAAAATATCTTTGATAAATAAAAATAAATAAATTTCATTCGAATGATTCGCCGGATTTCATCCGTTCGCGTTCGCGGCGGACACTTTGTTCATAGATGCGGTCGTAAGCGTCATCTTTGGCGTTGATGGCGTTTTGAACTGACTGCGCGTTCACATGGGCAAACTGGCCGTCAAATGCAGGATCAATGGCCAAAATTCGTTTGCCGGTCGGTGGATGAGTGGATAAAAAATTGAACCACGGATCGTAGCTGGAATTGGCAAAATAAAGATGACTCGCGTCTTCGGCGCAAGGCGAATCAAGCCGGCCGGCTTTGAAAAGGCCGCCGATCTTTTTCAGTGCGCCTTCGATGCCGGCGGGATTGCGGGTGAATTGCACGGCGGCCGCGTCGGCGAGCCATTCGCGCTCGCGGCAGATCGCACTTTTGATGAGGCGCACAAATGGCGAACTGATGAAGCCGACGATGAGAAAAATCAAACCGATCGGCACGGTGGGAAGTATTTTTTGTCTGGCCTCTTTGTCGAAAACAGATTCGCCAACTTCCAGTTTTTGCGGCGAGCCGTAGGTCAAAACGCGTCCGAGAATCGTCGGCCAAAACAGTCCGTGCGCGAGGATCATCAGCCGCATATTGAGCCGCGTGTCGCCGTTGAGAACGTGGCTGAATTCATGGGCGATGACGCCCTGCAATTCATCACGCGAAAGCAATTTAATGGCACCGAATGTCACGCCAATCGCGACGTCGTCACGCGTGTGGCCGGCGGCGAAGGTGTTGATGCCGCGTTCGCGTTCGAGCAAATAAATTTCCGGAACGGGCAGGCTGGACGCGATGGCCATCTCTTCGACCACGTCGCATAATTTCTTTTCATCCAAATCAGTGGGGTCACTTTCAATCTTTTTGCCGCCCAGCAATCTCGCCACCGCCGCGCCGCCGTCCGCAAGTTGTTGTTTTTTATATAGACAGCCAATGGCGGCGAACATGATTGTTCCCAAGATGGTCCAAGCGCAAAGCTGCGGGTCAGCAATCTTTTGCAAAAAATGAAACGGATGAAATAGTGCGCCGCCATATGTGGCGACCATCGTAATCACGGGCGTCATCAGGCCAAACCGCGAGTATGAACCAATCGGATTTTGGAGAATCCAGACGATCGAAGTCAGCACCAAGCAGGCCAGCGCCGATACCGCCACGACGGCCAGACCAAAAAGCCAAAGCAGGCGCCGGGTTTGTTTTTGCGCGTGAGCTTGTGCTTCAAAAAAGTTCATGGGCGGCGCGGTGATTCCAGTGCCATCGTCATGGACAAGCGGTCAAACCATTCACGCCTTGCTTTCAAACAAACTCGGCGCAGTCTGGCGGGCGAACTCCACGCAGCGTGCGTAAATTTCCGTCGGCGATTCGCATTGCAGCGCGAATTCGGCGAGCGCTTGCGCTTCGGACATTTTCACGCGGCGGATCATGTATTTCACTTCGGGAATCACGGGCGGCGCAGCGCTCAATTCATCCACGCCGAGGCCGATGAGCAGCGGCACGAGCACGGCGTCGCCGCCGATTTCGCCACAGACGCCGGTCCAAATGCCGTGCGCGTGCGCGGCGTCCACGGTCATCTTGATGAAACGGATGATCGCCGGATGCGTCGGTTCGTAAAGATGCGAAACCTTTTCGTTCGTGCGGTCGGCGGCGAGCGTGTATTGGATCAGGTCGTTCGAGCCGATGCTGAAAAATTTCGCGCGTTTCGCCAGTGCGTCCGCGATGAGCGCGGCGGACGGAATTTCAATCATCACGCCGATCTCCAGATTTTCATCGAACGGAATTTTTTCGGCGCGCAATTCAACTTTGCATTTTTCGACGAGCGCATTGGCCTGGTTCAATTCGTCCAGGCCGGAGATCATCGGATACATCATCTTGATGTTCCCCTCGGCGCTGGCGCGGAGGATGGCGCGGAGTTGCGCGCGAAAAAGTTCCGGCTGCGCGAGGCAAAAACGGATCGCGCGCCAGCCGAGAAACGGATTCATCTCCTGCGCGAGTTGCAGGTTGGAAACAAATTTATCGCCGCCCAAATCGAGCGTGCGGATGATGACGGAATGCGGTTTCAGCGCGGCGGCGACTTGACGATAGACTTGATACTGATCTTCTTCGCCCGGCGGTTTTTCGTGGTTGAGAAAAAGAAATTCCGTGCGGAAAAGGCCGACGCCTTCCGCGCCATGCGCGAGGACGGCTTCCACGTCGTGCTGGTCTTCGATGTTCGCGGAAAGCTGGATCGTTTTGCCATCGAGCGTGATGGCGGGTTGCTGGAGAATTTCCGCAAGCTTGAGGTCGAGCGACGCCTTGTTTTTTTCGAGCTGGCCGTATTCAAACAGCGTTTTGTCCGTCGGATTGATGACGACCGTGCCGTTGTAACCGTCGAGCAAAACGTAGTCGCCGTTTTCCAATTCGTCGCTGATGGTTTGCAGGCCGACGACGGCAGGAATATCCAGCGACCGCGCCATGATCGCGGTATGCGAACTTTTGCCGCCGATGTCCGTCGCAAAACCGAGCACGAATTTTTTGTCCAACTGCGCCGTCGTGGACGGGCTCAAATCGTGGCTGACGAGAATGCACGGCTCGGTGAGATGCTTCAGGTCGAACGCATCTTTGACCTCAAATAAATTATCCAGCACGCGCCCGGCCAGATCGCGCAGAACGTCCACGCGTTCGCGGAAAAACTCATCTTTTTCTTTGCTCATTGCCGCGATGTAACGGTCGGTCACGGTGTGAAAGGCGAAATCGGCGGTCGTTTTTTTGTCGCGGATCGTGCGGATCACTTCGTCAATGACCACGCGATCTTCGAGCATCAACAAGTGCGCGTCAAAAATATCGCCCTCGGAACCGCTCATGTTTTGGACGACGCGGCGCTGGATCTCATTGATCTGTTTGCGCGTCTGGACGAGCACCTGCTCGAAGCGTTTCACTTCGTCGGGAATTTCCGTCTCCGCAATTTCACGCTGCGTGATGATGTGGCGCGCGCGATGGAGGACGAGAATTTTTCCGCGGCAAACGCCGGCTGAGACGGCGGTGCCGCGAAACACCTTTTCCCCTTTGGTTGGCGAAGACATAAGAGTTCTCCGTCAGAAATAGCCGAACGTGGTTGGCTTGCAAAGCAATTCCGGCGCAAAAATAAAATTTTAATGGAAAATTAACCACGGATGCACGCCAATGAACCCGAATAAAAACACGTCCGCAGATTGCGCCGATTCCCGCAGATTTTTCCGAGGTGAATGAAGAAAGCAGAAACCAAAGAAAATTCCTGCTTTCCTGCTTTCCTTATTCATCTGCGAAAATCGGCGCAATCTGCGGATAAAAAAAAGCCCGCGCAAGGCGGGCTTTGAAAATCTTTAACTTTCAATCATCAACCGATTACGCGCGTTCCATATATTTGCCGGTGCGCGTATCAATCTTGATTTTTTCCCCGGTCTTGATGAACAGCGGCGCTTGCACTGTGATGCCGGTTTCCATGATGACGGGTTTTTGCATGTTGTTTGCCGAATCGCCACGGATGCCTTCCGGTGCCTCGGCCACCGTCAAAATCACGCTCGACGGCAGTTCAATGCTGACGGCTTTTTCTTCGACAAATGTCACCGTGACCGCCGCATTTTCCACGAGATAATTTTTGTCATCGCCGACCAGTTCCGCCGCCAGCGTGACGGTTTCGTAAGTGTCCGGATCGGTGAACACATAATCCACGCCGTCTTTGTAGCTATATTCCATCTTCGTGGTCATCATCGGGATCGGCTCGATTTTTTCCGTCGAGCTGAAACGCACATCAGACGCCTTGCCGGTCTTGATGCTGCGGAGCGTCGCCTGCACGAACGCGCGCAAGTTGCCCGGCGTGCGATGTTGGAAGTCGAGGACGACCGCAATGTCGCCGTTGTAATTGATCGCCATGCCGCGGCGAAGATCGCTTGCTGTTGCCATAAAATAATAAAGTTTGCGCAGCGGAATTTTTCCAAAACGCGAATTTTGAAGGCTAACCGAAAAACCCCCGAAGGCAAGAGCCGTTTTCATAGCGCAACAGGCGTCGGATCGTGGCAGCATCGTTTAACTGAAATTGGCGGATTTTTTTTCAATAGGCACTTTCCACCAGCTTCGGGCAGGATAGCTTCGTGAAAATCAGAAGTCACCGCCGAATTGCTCGCCGGCGGCCAAAATGAAAAACAATTTATGGAAGGACTCGTAATCTTGGCTTTGCTGCTGATCGCCACGCCGATCATCGTCATCATCTGGCTGTGCGTGCGTGCGGTTGACGCCCGAAGCCGTATCGAGGAATTGTCGCAAAAAGTTGACCGGCTCCAATCGGACATCCGGCATCTGGCGCAAAAAAATTCGCCCGTCACGCCACAAACCAAAACCGAAAATGCTCCCGTTTCGCCCGTCGCGCCGTTTGTTGCGCAGCCCGAAACAAAGCCGGAATCAAAACCCGAAGTCGCATCAAAAATTTCCAATCCAGAACCGCCGCCATTGCCGCGCGTGGACGAAATACCGCCGTTAGTTTTTTTACAGGAACTGAAGCGGAAAATAAATTCCGAACCCGAACCCGCGCCGGAAATTATTTCTCCGCAGATAAAAAACGAGGAACCGTCATCGCCACCGCCGCTGCCGCCGGTCACGGAAAAAAATTCGTTCGAAATGCGATTGGGAACTTTCTGGCTCGTGCGCATCGGCATCGTGATGCTGCTGACCGGCCTCGCGTTTTTTGGCAATTATGCCTATCACAATTTTGTCGGCAAACTGGGGCCGGGCGGAAAAATTTCATTGCTCTATCTCGTCAGCGGATTGCTGCTCGGCGCGGGCGCGTGGTGGCAACGGCGTTCGCTGAATGAATCGTTGAAAAATTACGCGCAAGTCCTTTTCGCGGGCGGCCTCGCCGCCGTTTATTTCACCACTTACGCGGCGCATCACATCGAACCGTTGCGCGTCATCCACAGCGCGGTTTTCGACGGCACGTTGTTGATCGCATGGGCGGGATTCATCGCGTGGCTGGCCGACCGGCGCAAATCTGAAATCATGGCGCTCTTCGCCGTCGGGCTGGCGTTTTACAGTTCCGTCATCACGCGCGTCGGTGAATTCACGCTTTATTCCAATCTCATTCTCACCGTCGCCGCCGTCGTGTTTCTCGTGCGCAATCGTTGGGCCGGACTTTCTTTCGCCAGCCTCGCGACGACTTACGCCGGTTATACTTTCTGGCGTTTTCTGCACCTCGACGGCTGGCGTTGGGCGACGCCTGACGAAGGCCTTTGGTTTGGCGCGGCGTTTCTTGCGGCTTATTGGCTCGTGTTCACGGCAGCAACTTTTTTATCCAAAAGCGAAAAACTTTCCGGTCGCAATCGCGCGGCTTTTCTGACGCTGAACAATGGCGCGTTTTTCTCGCTATTCCTGCTGACGATGTTGCAAGTCCACAGCGGCGGTTTCTGGAAGTTTTCCCTGGGCTACGGCGCGGTGCTGCTCGCGCTGGCCGGTTGCGCGCGAAATTTTTTGCCCGCCGAACCGCTGGCGAAAAATACTTATCTCACGCAAGGCCTGCTGCTGGTCACGCTCGGCTTCATCTCGAAATTCGCCGGCCTGCAACTCGCGCTCGTGCTCGGTGCGGAAAGCGTCATGCTGTTCATTTTGGGCGGCCAACGCCAAAGCCTCGTGCTGAAATTTTTCTCCTGGCTCGCCGGCGCGCTGGCCACCGGCTGGTGCGTCGCCAGCCTGAAACAATTTGATACCACTGGTTTGTGGACCGGCACTGGCCTCGGCGCAATGCTCACGTTCAATGCCGTTTGGGCGCACCGACAGGACGACGGAAAAAGTCCGCTCCGGCCGCAACCCACATTGTTCACCGTGCTCGCGTTCACCAGCTGGCTGGCGACGACGTGGTTCAACACCAGTCCGGAAAATCTGCCGCTCGCGCTCGCCATCGAAGCCGTTGCGCTCACCGCTTCAATTTATTTCCTGCACGTCCGCGAAATCACCTTGCTCGGCCAATTTTTTCTCGTAGCCGCGCAAGTCGCGTGGCTGTTCCGTTTTTTGACCGTCACGCCGCCGTGGTGGAATCCGCTCGCGATCATCGTCATCACCGTCGGCTTGGGCCATTGGTGGCAGAAACAAAAAACTTTGGTCGTCGAAAAATCCGCCGCCATTTTTTATCAATCTGTTTTCGCGCTCGCCGCCATCGCGCTGTTGTTCGTATGGCTGCATCCGCTCGTCGCCGCGCCGACTTGGTTGGCGCTCACCAGCTTGCTTGCGCTCGCCGCAACGATTTATGGCGTCGCCACCCGCGCGTGGCCGCTGGCGATCGGCGGACAAATTTTCCT
>JAMFSG010000006.1 GCA_026225155.1 Verrucomicrobiota bacterium | reverse complement strand
CCCGCAGTGATGTCGTTGAAATAATTTGCGTAGGCCGCGTTTTTTCCCACCGCATACAGCGCCGGATTCGCAAAACCAATCGGCCCGCTGCCGGTGGCCGCCGCCTGCTCGTTCACCAGCGCCATGAAAGCCGCCCACAACGGCGCGGCGCAACTCGTGCCTTCAAACGTCGCGCTGCTGCCGTCCTCGGAATAAACCAGGATGTCGCGCGCGACCATCGCCACGTCGGGAATATTTCGCAACTTGGTCGAACCGCCATTCGCCGTCATGCTGATATTTGTCTGCCAGCTTGGAATTGTGTAGTGACTGCTCACGCCGCCGCCGGTGGCAAAATCGTCACCGTCATTCCAAACCGTTTCGGAAGACCAGAAACCATCGGCGTCCGTCGTCAATCGGGTTCCGCCCACCTGCGTGATGTAGGGATTGCTCGCCGGCGAATTTGCCATCGCCGTGTTGTCCACACCAGCGATGGAAGTTGCGCCGACGGTGAAAGCGCCGCTGTCGCCGGCGGCATTGAAAAACGTCTGGCCCTGCGCGTCCATTTCCTTGAAAATATTGTCCGTCGTCGTAGTCGGACCGCCGCCCCAGCCCCATGAACAACTCAATTGCCTGACTTGGTTGCTCGCGGCCATCACGTTCAAAATATCATTTTGCTGGCTGCCTTCGAATACCAAGATTTTTGCCAGACCGGGAGCCATCGCGATGGGCATTTCGATATCCAGCGAGACTTCATCTTCTCCTTCATCAATGCCGCTGAAACCGGGAACACCACTGACTTTATCAATCAGCACTGTTTGAACCGGAACACTCGGCAAGGCCGCCGCATTTTCATAAGCCGCGATATCGCTCTGATAAAATCCGTCGAATTCAAACAGCCCGACCATCTGACCCGCACCGGTCAACGCCGTTCCCGGCACATACGCCGTCCGAAAATCGCCGCCCAAATAACTGCCGCCGGCACCGGAACCAGATTTTGGAGCCACCTTCGCTGACGCGCTGGCGCGATGGATTTTCGGATGCGGTCGCGAAAAATCATCCAGCCCGCTGACATCGGCGATCGGCAATTGCGCGTCCACTGACGGCTCGCTGTCCGGCGCAAAAAAATTCCGGTTTTCGCGCGGATGCCGGTAAGTCCGCAGCGTGAGGTGAAACGCATTTTCAATCGCCGCCGCCGGACCGGCCACGTCGAGCACCAGCCGGTTGCCGTGTTCGCCGGTGATGGTCAAACCATTCGCCCGCGCAAATTTTTCCACGGCGGCATAATCTTCCACTGTCGGGCCGAAACGCGCGGTAAATTCATCGGCAGTCAAATATTGCCGGAAGTTCGCACTGGCCGGATCCGAAACTTGCGCCAAAAAATCTTCCAATCCTGCCGCATCGCGTAACGGCAAACCGATGGCCAAATGCAACTGATTTGTCGCCGGCAACAATCCTTCCGCCGTCAGGTTGGAAACAATCTTTGGCACATGACCGGGCAGCGTTTTCCAAGTTGCGCCAAAAACAGGACACATTCCGCAAAACAGGACGATGGCAAAAGCCGCCGTCCGCACAAAAATACGGCCCATTTTCAATTTTTTTTTCAAGTGTTTCAAAAAAAGTCGCTGGCTGAAATAAATCAAGCACCCTGCATTCCAACCGTGCGTTGGCGGAATTTACTGGACGCCATCACAAAGTCAATTTTGGCAAAAGTGG
>JAMFSG010000438.1 GCA_026225155.1 Verrucomicrobiota bacterium | reverse complement strand
CGGGTCGTTGGAAACGAATTCCAGATGGAAACAATCCCCGCCCATGGTGCAGCCGTCATCGCCCGGTCGGCCGCCCCAGACCAGCGCCATCATCGTAACTTTGACCGCGTGGCCGGACGGCAGCGATTCTTCATGAAACAGCGTCCTGAAACCGTCCTCCTTGCCACAGCCGGACAGGATGACGAGCGACAGCGCAAGGGCGAGCAGGGGATATTTCATGCGGGATTGGAGTTGAAATGCGCGTTTCATGTTCAAATCGCCGAACATTTATTGCCGGAAAATGGCTTGGGTTCAACCGCAAATTGAGCAGGGAATTATCTCCGATGAAATACTGCTTGCGATGCGTAATGAAGCTTGGCGTTTAGTCCATCGCTTTCGCGCGACCAATTGGTATCCTGAATATTTAATGGGGCAGGATTGTTGAGGTTATTCCATATCCAATGAACTTGGGCAAATAGCTTTTGAACTTCGCGTTCAACACCCATTTGTTGTCCGCTTCGTTCAAGCATTACAATAAAAGGATCGGGAATATTGGGGTTGGCGTGGCCTGGATGAAATGAAGATAAATCCCCAAAGTTAAACGGAAATAAAATGTGCACGGCAGCAATATCGTAAATTGCATGTGCAAAGCATTCAGGTAATTGCTTATCACTATATCCGCGACAAGACGCAGTGAGAAACACTCTTAACGCCGAGGCTGCATTTCTCGCTACGGGAGCAATCGCTAATTTTGCTGCTGGTTTTTCAAGTGCTTTGTTACGAATAAAACTTATGGCGCTTTCAATTTCATTCCGTCTAGCCTTGATATATTTTACTCGCTGAAATCGCCAATCGTCCATTTGATTGAAAGCATTTTTGATTGTGTCAATGTGTGCATTTCTTTTTTCATTCGCAAGATTTAGGCGTTCAGCAAAGACCTCTGTTGTCTTTTGCCAAAAAGGTTCAAGTATTTGAACATGCTTACGCCATAGTGACCAAAGCTCTTCAATAGGAAGATTGCTGACATTTTTTGTAATGTCTCGGAGGCTAATGATTTGAGCTTCCATATTTGTCTTCGTCAAAAAGTCGCTATTGCCCGTTCGATCCGCGCCAGCACTTTTTCTTTCCCCAAAACTTCAATCAGATGATACAGGCTCGGGCCGTGGGGGTTGCCGGTGCAGGCGAGGCGCGTCGGGTGGATGAGCACGCCGGCTTTCACGCCGAGTTGCTTGGCGGTTTCTTTCAGCGCGGCTTCGATGGTCGCGGCATTGAACGGATTGAGCGCAGCGAAAGCGTCGCGGAGCTTTTCGAGGCGCGGTTTGTTTTCGGGCACGAACGCTTTTTTCGCTTCCTCGGCGTTGTAAATGATTTCGTCGCGGAAATAAAATCCGGCGTAGGCAGGTAGTTCGTTGAAGAGTTTGAATTTGCCTTTGCAGGTGTCGAGCGCGGCTTTGACGTAGGGCAGGGGAAACTTATTCGTTTCAATCCCGGCTTTCGCAAACGCGTGGACGGCGAGTTCGTAAAAACGGTCATCGGTGATTTCGCGGGCGTATTCGCCTTGGAGCCACAACAGTTTTTCGTAATCGAAGCGCGCGTTGTGCCGGAGAATCTGCGGCAGATCAAAGCGTTCGATGACGTCGGCGAGGGAAATCTTTTCGAGATTGTCTTTGGGCGACCAGCCGAGGAGGCAGAGATAATTGATGACGGCTTCGGGCAGAAATCCGTCGTCGAGATAACTGGTGAGCGACGCGCCTTTGTCGCGCTTGCTCATCTTGGAACTGTCGCCGTTCAGGATGAGCGGGATGTGCGCGTAATGCGGCGGCTTGACGCCAAAGGCATTGAAGAGCGCGATGTGTTTGGCGGTATTGCTCAAATGATCTTCGCCGCGGATGACGTGCGTGATGTCCATTTCGAGATCGTCAATGACGTTGACGAGATGGAACACGGGCTGTCCGTCCGAACGCAGGATGACGAAATCGGGATCAAGTTCTTCGCGGTCGGTGAGCGGGCGCAAGACATCGCCGACGACTAAATCGGGAATCAAAATGGGTTCGCGCGTCATCTTGAATTTCACCGCGCCTTCGTGTTCGTAGGCGAGACCGCGCGATAAAAGCGCTTCGACGCGGCGTTGATAATTTTCTTTCCGTTGCGATTGAAAATACGGACCGCAATCGCCTTTGCTCGCGCCGGTCGCATCGCCGGTGAGCGGGCCTTCGTCCCAATCAAGACCGAGCCAGCGCAGGCCGTTGAGGATGACGTCCACGGCTTCCTGCGAATTGCGCGCGGCGTCGGTGTCTTCGATGCGCAGGACGAACGTGCCGCCGGTGTGCTTGGCGTAAAGCCAGTTGAACAAAGCCGTGCGCGCACCGCCGATGTGCAGATAGCCGGTGGGCGAAGGAGCAAAACGAACGCGGGTTTTCATAAATTGATTCCGAAAAATATCAAACCGGCACAAGGGTGAAAAGAAACTTGCGCGGTGTCTTGATTTGAAAGGTAGGGACATCGCGCTGCGATGTCCCCGTCGCCGAGCGCAGCGTCAGGCGACGGAACCACAGTAGCCCGGCACGGACGACGCAGCGCGCCGTCCATACCAAATCAAAACACAACCTTGCAGTCAAATCGTGCGGGAACGTTGGAAGAATTTTTCGCGGCGAATGAAAGTCGGCGGATTTTATTCTGATTTCAAAATCACCACGGATTCAGGCGGCAGCATTGCGTCGCCGTCCGAAAATTTCACGTCGGTCGTGGAAGCCAGCAAGCTGCGAAATTTTTTTGGCGGTAGAGAAATTTTTTGCTCGCGGTCAGCAAAATTGCAAACGACGCTGATGTCGCCGCGTTGCATCACGAGCCAGCGCGCTGCTTCGTCAAAATGGGTTTTCACAGCATCCATGCGCCCGTCATGCAACGCGGGTTCGGCGCGGCGAAGCTGGATCAATTTTTGATGCCACGCAAACATTTTGCGGTGCGGCTCACGTGCGATTTCCGGCCAGTTCAATTTTGATTTCTCAAAAGTTTCGCGCGCCTGCGGATCGGCGGTGTCTTCCGGTTTCCAGCCGAACGCGGCGAATTCCTGACAACGTCCTTCGCGCACGGCTTTCGCCAAAGCCGGTTCGCGGTGGTCGGTGAAAAAACAAAACGGCGTGGACGCGCCCCATTCTTCGCCTTGAAAAATCATCGGCACGAACGGTGAAGTAAAAACGAGCGCGGCGCCAATTTTCAATTTACCCAAACTCATCAATTGGCTGCTGCGTTCGCCAATCGCGCGATTGCCGATCTGATCGTGATTTTGCAGATAGCCGAGAAAACGATGTCCGCTCAAACCTTCAGTGGAACGTCCATGATTGCGACGGCGGTGCACGGAAAAATTTCCATCATAAACAAACGCGTGCCGCAACGCCTTGGCCAGATGTTCCAGTTTTCCGTAATCAGAATAATAGCCGCTGTATTCGCCAGTCAAAATTGTGTGCAGTGTGTGATGAAAATCGTCGCTCCACTGCGCGTCCAGTTGAAAACCGCCGTATTCACGCGGCCAGAGCAGACGCGGATCGTTCAAATCACTTTCAGGAATCAAAACCAGATCACGGCTAAGCTGTGTGGAAAGTTGTTCGACTTCGACTTTCAGTTGTTCCAAAAAATGGATCGCCGAGGTGTCCAAAATTCCGTGAACCGCATCCAGCCGTAATCCATCGAAATGAAAATCGCGCAGCCACATCAGCGCGTTATCGAAAAAAAAACGCCGCACTTCGTTGCTGTCCGCGCCGTCGAAATTGATGCCTTCGCCCCACGGCGACGCATATTTTTTGGTGAAATACGGACCGAACTTGGCAAGATAATTTCCCGACGGACCGAGATGATTATAAACCACGTCCAAGATCACTGTGAGCCCGCGTTCGTGGCAGGCGTCCACCATTTTTTTCAAATCGTCCGGCGTGCCGTAAGCATGATGCGGCGCAAACAGATCCACGCCGTCATAACCCCAGCCATGATCGCCGGAAAATTCCGCGACCGGCATCAACTCGACGTGCGTCACGCCGAGCGCGACGAGATGATCCAATTTTTCGATCGCCGCCAAAAAAGTTCCCGCCGGCGTGAATGTGCCCAGATGCAATTCGTAAATCACCGCCGCCGATAACGGCGTGGCTTGGAAATTTTTATCCGTCCACGAAAACAAATCTTGGTCAACCAGCCGCGACAGTTTGTGAATGCCATCAGGTTGCGATGCCGAGCGCGGATCGGGAAACGGCCCTTCGCCGTCCAAAATAAAACCATAATCGTCGCCGGTTTTTGCCGACGGAATTTCCACCGTCCACCAGCCTTCGCCCTGTGGGCTTCGGCTCGGCGAGCCAGCCGTTTCTACGCCGTGCGTCATCGGAAAAATTTTTCCGTTCACTTGAACTTCGACTTTTTTGGGCAGCGGCGCCCAGACGCGAAACGTGTGCATCAGTCATTCTCCTTTCGGACGAGCAGCGCGACCGGAAATTTCGCGAACAGATTTTCAATCCGGATTTCGCCGCTGAAATTTTCGCCGGTGAATTCGTTGCACCAGTTGCCAGCAGGCAATTCCAACGTCGTGTCCTGCCATTCGTTGTTCAGCTTCAACAAAAATCGCGGAACAATCACGATGCTTTGAATACCGCGCGAAAAGGCGAACACGTTTTCCACTTTTGCTCCGCGCGCGGACAGCGGCTGGTAATTAAGACTTGAAAAATTCGTCAACCGCGCGCGGAACTGCAAAACTTTTTGGATGAGCCACAATTTCGGCAAACCTTCGCTGCGGCGTTGCCAGATTTTTTCGGCGGTGAACGATTTTATTTCTTTGAGCAAATTTTTACGCAACGAAAAATCCACCGTTCGCCGATTGTCGGGATCAACCAAACTGAAATCCCAAAGTTCGTTGCCTTGATAAATATCCGGCACGCCGGGCGCGGTGAGTTTGATCAAAGTCTGAGAGAGAGAATTGACGAAGCCAGCGCTGGCGAGCGCGCTGGTGAAATGTTCCAGATCGGTCGTGAATTCAGGATCGTGCAAGGTTTCGGAAATAAAACTTAGCAGCGCTTTTTCGTAAACCGGATTTCGCTCCACCCAATCTGTATGCTGCTTGGATTCGTGCGCGGCTTTTTCCATGTAGGCTTGCGCGCGTTCAACCGTCAGCGGCCACGCGCCGGCGAGGATTTGATAAAATAAATATTCCGCGTTGCGATCGGGGAAATTATTTTGCCGGTGACACGCATTCATCGCCGACCAGCGTTGGACGGTCTGCGTCCACAATTCTGGAATTTCCGAAAGCAGGTTCAGCCGTGCGCGCACATCCTCAGCGCGTTTTGTGTCGTGCGTTGAAGTCGTCAGTTGCGAATGCGGCCACGCCGATTGTTGCGTCGCCAGAAAATCGTGAAATGCTTGTGAGCTGACGCCAAAATTTCCCGGATCGCCGCCGACTTCGTTCAGCGACACAAATCGGTTGAAGCAATAAAATGCAGTATCTTCTACGCCTTTGGCCATGACCGGGCCGGTCAATTGTTGGAAACGCGCGACAAATTCCCGCGCGGGTTTGGCGCGTTGCGGCTTGGCCAGCAAACCGTGGATGAAGGCAAAAAGCGATGGCGAAAGATCTTTGCGTTCTTCACAGGCGAGATGCGTGGCGGTTTTGATTGTTGCCAGATCCGCTGCCGAAATCGCGCCGCCATTTTCCGAAATGTAGGAACGATAGACTGGGAAAAAAGCGATGGTTTCCGCGAGCGCACTGCGCAAATCGGGTCGAGCAAAATTTTTGGAACTCGTGCGGCGCGCCGCGATGGCCGCGAGCAAATCGGTCAATCGGTTTAATTCCGTCGTGAACAATGTTTTCAGGACGACACGTTTTTTCTCCCGCGCCAGCGCGAGGTAGCCGACCGGTTCGCCGGTGAATTGCGCGTAAAAATCGGTCAAGATTTCTTCGCTGGCGTCGTCCACGAAAAGTCCGTTGAGCTGGTTCAAAAAATCGTAGCCGGTCGTTCCTTGAATCGGCCACGCTTTCGGCAATACTTCCTGCGGCTCAAGAATTTTTTCAATCACGATCCACGCATCCGGCGCGAGCGCGCGGAGTTGTTGCAGATATTTTTCCGGATCGCGCAACCCGTCGGGATGATCCACGCGCACACCGTCAATCCAACCGTTTTCCAGCCATTTTTGGAGCAATGAATGAACGTCCCCGAATGGCTTTTCATCCTCGACTCGGACGGCGGCCAGCGAACTGACGGAAAAAAATCGGCGATAATTTAATCTGGAGTCGCCGTGCTTGTGAAATTCCAAACGATAATTTTGTCGCTGGATCAATTCATCCAGCGTGGCTAAATCGGCATTGAGTTTTTCGAGCGAAACATTTTCGGAAATGGATTTAGATGCGAGCGGAAAACGGTTTTCAAAATAAGCCAGCACGAAATCTTCGTTTTGCTTTTCGATCCGCAGTTCGCCTTTTTTCAAAATGGTTTCGTATTCATCGCCCAAAACCGGCAGAAGAATTTTCCCGCGCAGATTTTCGGAATTCCAATCAATATCGAAGTGGTTGGCGAATTCGCTCGCTCGGCCATTTTTCAAAATGTCCCACCACCAGCGATTTTCCGGCGACGTGATGCCCATGTGATTCGGCACGATGTCGAGCACGAGGCCCATTTTCTTTTCATGCAGCGCGCCCACGAGTTTTTCCAATTCGGCTTCGGTGCCGATCTCGGGATTAAGTTGGTTAAAATCACAAACGTCGTAGCCATGGCCGCTGTGTGGTGTGGCTTTGAACAGCGGCGACGCGTAAAGATGCGAAATGCCGAGCGCATGAAAATACGGCACCAACGCGAACGCATCGGTCAGGCGAAAATGCTCGTTGAACTGCAAACGATACGTCGCGCGCGGAATTTGCATGGCTCAATCGCGTTGCACGTGGAAACCAAGTTGTTCACCGAGCGTCTGGAATTTTTCGATCCACGTTTTGGATTTTTCGTCGCCGCGATTTTTCATTTCCGGCAAAACTTTGGCGACGAGCTGATCGTAGACATTTTGCGGTCTCCACAAATTGACGCCGAACGGAAGAATTTGCACTAACGCAGCGGAATTTGTCAGACGTTGCAGCACATCGAGATTTTCCGGCGATTTCAAAAGCTCATCGCCCAACCGGTCGAAATGTTTTTTCGCCTCGAACGCCAGCGCGTCCGTTTCCAGCACGGCATTGTTCGTGCGCGCCTCGGTCAACAAACTTTTCACGCGTTCGGAATCAAGATGGCCGTTGGCAAATTGTTTGCGCAACTCGGCGTTGATCACAAATTCCGTCGCGGGCGCGAGCGAATGGAGCGGCGGCACGTGGATGTCGTTGAGAAACCGCGTGAGCGGCGCGTAACGGTCGGTGAGCAGGCGATAAGTGTTGTGGATTTCCTCGCGCGTGGTGGCGAGGATTTGATTGAGCACTTTGTATTGTTCGTCGCGAAAAAGATTCTTCAGCGAATAATTTGTCTGGCCAAAATGCTTGTCCATCACGCGGATCAATTCGGGAAAATCCGCGCGTTCAAAGACCGCCTTGGTTTCCTGCACGAGCGAATTGTATTGCTCGGCGCCTTGAAAAAAACGCACGCCGCAGTTCAGGTTATGCTCGCCCATGTAAAGCACGCCATAAGTCAGAACGTCCGAAGCCTGCGTCACCGCGAACGTCACTTTGATGCGGCCGATGGCGAGCCGCGCATTGCCGGCGGTGAAAAGCTGGCGGTCCTCCTGCTTGACGTTATAGGAAAAAATTTTCGCCTCTTCCGGATAGGCTTCAAACAACGAACTGATCGCATGATGCGCGGCGACGCTTTCGCGCGTCATGATCGCGGGCTTGACGAATTTTTCATAAATGACGCGACCGTTTTGATTTTCGGGAATATTGCTTTTCGCGTGTTCCAAAATTTCCAGAAAGCCGGGTTCAAAATTTTCCGAGAATAATTCACCGGCCAATTGCAAAGCGCGCGCGGCGTATTGAATAACTTGCGTGGTTTCGAGTCCGGAAATTTCGTCAAAAAACCAGCCGCAACTCGTGAACATCAGCATCGCATGGCGTTGCATTTCCAACAGCCGCAACACGCTGATCTGTTTGGCTGCATCCAATTCACGCGTGGCATGTTCCTTCAAAAACTTGGAAACGTTTTCCGGCGAACGATCAAGGATGACTGAAATATATTCGTCGCGCGCGCGCCACGGATCTTTCAAAAATTCCTTCGCCTTCGTTTCAAAAAGCGGCGCGAGTTTGTCGCGCAACCAGTCAAGTGCATTGCGCAGCGGCGCGCGCCATTCCTGATTCCAATCGCCGTGGCCGCCGGAATTGCAGCCGCAGTTTTCTTTCCAACGCCCGACGCCGTGCGAACAGCTCCACGCGCTGCCTTGATGGATTTCCGTCTCGTGCGTCGGCGGATGTTTCTCCAAAAATTCCCCGTAAATCGTCAGTTTCGCAAAATCACTTTTTTCAATCTGATGCAGCGCAAACGCCAATGCCATGTCGCCGAATTGAAAATGGTGACCGTAAGATTCGCCATCGGTCGCAATGTGGACGAGTTGATCGTGATTGCGACCATCGTCAAATGCACCGAGCAGCCGACCGGCAAATCGTTCGCCATCGTTAAGCAATTTTTCAAACGCGACCGCCTGCGCGATCGGCGCGTCGTAAAAGAAAACGACGATGGATTTTCCCGACGCCAGCTTAACGAGATACGGCATCGAAGGATCAACGTGCGCGCCATTCGCGTCCTGCCATTCGGAATTTTCCGCCAAAGGCCGCACGCGCGCGGCTTGAAACGGCGAGAGGATTGTGAATTTTATTCCGTGCTCAGCCAACACTTCGAGCGTTTCATTGTCGGCGGCAGTTTCCGCAAGCCACATGCCTTCAGGCTTGCGGCCAAAGCGCGCTTCAAAATCGCGGATGCCCCAAAGGACTTGCGTATTTTTGTCGCGCGCATTTGCGAGCGGCAAAATCATGTGGTTGTAATTTTGCGCGAGCGCCGAGCCGTGTCCGGAAAAACGTTCACGACTTTTTTTATCCGCAGTTACGATCGCGTCGTGGATTTCCGGCATTTTTTCCTTCATCCACGAAAGCACAGTCGGCCCGAAATTAAAACTCATGCGCGAATAATTGCTGACGATTTTTTCGATGCGGCCATCGCCGTCGAGCAAACGCGCGCGCGCGTTCGGCGCGTAACATTCATTTGTGATCCGTTCGTTCCAATCATGGAATGGCGCGGCGGAATCCTGAACTTCAACCGTTTCCAGCCACGGATTTTCGCGCGGCGGCTGGTAAAAATGACCGTGAATACAAATGTATTTTTCCATAAATACTTTTCCCCTTTTACGTTTTGATAGTTTTGTCCGTCGCCTCTTTCGCGACGACAGAATTGCTTTCACTCATCAAATCCAAAATTCCTTGCAGCGGAATTTTCACCCAATCCGGATGGTTGTTGAGCTCGAAGCCGAGTTCGTAGATCGCTTTGCGCAGCAGAAAAACTTCCGTCATCATCTGCAAATCGGCCTCATTCGACGGCAAAAATGACGTCTTGCCCGCGGCTTGCAGATACGATTTGTAAAAAATTCCGCTCACCCAGCGCGCCCAAAATTGCGCCCACAAAATCAAGCGTGGCAACTGTCCATCCACCGGCGTGCCGCGTTCGATATGTTTCAACAGCGCCGCGTAAGCCGCGTAATGAAACGAGCGCACCATGCCCGCGACATCTTGCAACGGGGAACGTTTCAGCCGCCGTTCGCTGATGGAAACCGCCGGTTCGCCCGCAAAATCAATGATGAAAAAATCTTTGCCGGTGTAGAGCAACTGGCCGAGATGAAAATTTCCGTGCTCGCGGATGCGCGTCACGTCGAGCCGACGTTCATAGATCTGGCGGAATTTTTTCAAGATTTCCGATTCGAGCGCGAGCACCTGTTGCGCCTGCGCCTGGACTTCCGGCGAAAAGTTTTTCAACTGGCGGTTGAGCAATTGAAAATTTTGTCGCGTCAGATTGCGCAACGATTGAAATACTCCGCGCTGCGCGTGCGGCGTGAACGGTTCCGGCGTAAAATTGGGGTTTTGCGTTTCGGACGCGAGCGCAAGATGCATCGCGGCCGTGCGTTCGCCGAGCAAACGCGCACTTTCGATGTAAGTGTCCAAAACAATTTTTGCTTGTTCGGGCAATTCAATTGCCGCGAGTTTGGCGATGCCGCCGACGGGCATTTGCGGCGCGCGTTTTTCCGGCGGCAATGTTTCCACGCGCTCAAAAAATTTTCCGAGCGAATCCAGCGTGTATTCCCATGCGTCTTTCGCTTTCGGCACGAACGCGGACAATACCGCGACTGTGTTGGCTTCGTCGCGGCCCGTGCGATATTCCAGCGCGCCGGCGAATGCGGGCGAATACGGAAATTTTTGCGCGGTGAGAAAATCCAAGACTTCCAAACCGGGATTCACGCCGGAATCCAGTCGCCTGAAAAAATTCAAGATCAGTTTTTCGCCGAAAATAATGGAAGAATCATTTTGTCCGGATTTGGCGACGGCGGGTTCCAATGCGCCGCCGCTTTCCACGAGGATTTTTTGGAACTCATGGTTATGCGTGGCTTCCAACTGGCCAGATTTGCCGCTGATAATTTTGTGCGTGGAAAAATGTTCCAGCAACGCGCGACCAAAATCTTTGCTGGCGATCGCATCGTAAATGACTCCGGTTTGATTGGTTGAATTGAAACCCAGCCGGGCGACGGCGAACTGCGCGAAGTCACGCAAGACATTTTCCGCCGCTTCCCCGGTCGCGCACGTCAGCGGCAGAACATAAATGTCCGGATCGGTTTGGACGTATTCGACCAGCAGAAAAACGATGAATGACTTTTCATTTTTTGGATTTGCACTGCCGACATGTGAAATCGGAATCGTTTCTTGAATGCGAACATTCTTGATCGTTCGCGCACTGCCGCCAAACCACGCGCGCGAAGGCAGCCAACTTTGCAGTGCGTTTTCCAATTGGAGGTGATGGCGGTCATCGAAAATTTCTTCCCAATCTTCCTCGACGTTTAAAGTCGCCAGCGCTCTTATATTTGCGGGCGTGTTTTTTGCGTCGTCAGATTTTTTGGCTTCGAGCTAAAACCAATAAAACGCGTGATTGCCTTTCTTTTGAATATAGTGTTGTTGGGAAATTTTTT
>JAMFSG010000437.1 GCA_026225155.1 Verrucomicrobiota bacterium | reverse complement strand
TCCGCGAGGAGGGTTTTCGGCAAGCCGGCGGTTTCGCGCCCGAAGACCAGGTAATCACCGGGGGCGAAGGTGGCGTCGCTGTAGCGCTGAGGCCCGTCGGATTCCACAAACCACAGGCTGGCATCGGAGGGAAGTTGTTCTTGGAAAGCACGCCAGCCGGACCATCGATGCCAGCGAACCTGCTGCCAGTAATCCATGCCCGCGCGCTTCAATTGCGAATCGTCCAGCTTGAAACCAAACGGCTCGATCAGATGCAAAACGGATTTTGTGGCCGCGCACAACCGCGCCACGTTGCCCGTGTTCGGCGGAATTTCCGGTTCAAGCAAAACAACGTTCATTTTAATTTTTCCTCGCACAGAGGACACGGCGGGCACTGAGTTTTATATTTGAGCTTTTCCTCTGTGTCCGCCGTGTCCTTTGTGTGATTTCCCGTAAAAAACTTTCCACAAAACCAAGCCATGCGCAGGCGCAGTCATGCCAGCAACACGCCGATCTTTGCTCGCCAAAATATCCTCCACGCGCGCGAGTGGGATTTTCCCCTGCCCGACTTGCACCAAAGTGCCGACGATGCCGCGACACATCTTGTAGAGAAAACCGTCACCTTCGATGATGAACATCAGTTGCGCGCCGGATTTTTTGATGTCGCAACGCGTGAGCGTGCGCACATTGGAAGCCATTTCGTAATCGCGCGTGCCGGCGAAACATTTGAAATCATGTTTGCCGATAAATAATTTTGCCGCTGCCCGCATCTTCGCCAGATCCAATTTGATCGGAAAATGCCACGCGCGATTTTGCAGCAGCGGATTCATCGCCACATGATTCCAAACGAAGTAACGATACTGTTTGCCCGTCGCGTTGAAGCGCGCATGAAATTTTTCCGGCACACGCACGGCGGATTGCACGCGGATGTCGTCCGGCAAAAAAGCGTTGAGCGCGAGCGCGAGCCGCGCGACCGGCATCTTGAATTCAGCTTTGGGAATTTCCACATGCGCGACCATCCCAAGCGCGTGGACGCCCGTGTCCGTGCGACTGGAACTGTGAATGCGCTTCACGCTCGGAAACATTTTGCCGAACGCGGCCTCGATCTTTTCCTGCACGCCAGTGCCGATTTTTTGCACCTGCCAGCCTTGATAAGCCGTGCCGTCGTAGGCAATGACCATTTTAAATTTAAGCGTATCCACAATTTTTTCAGCCACAGATGAAACACGGATTGAACACGGATTCAAAGACTGGAATTAAAAATCTACGTCACCACGCCCCTTCCGTGTTTCATCCATGAAAATCCGTGGCCAGAAATCAAAGCACATCCAGATAGCTTTGCAACAAAATCGCCGCCGCCATTTTATCCACTTTTTCTTTGCGCTTATCGCGACGCACGTTGCCTTGGATTAAAATCCGGTTCGCCATCGTTGACGTCAGGCGCTCGTCCCATAATTTGATCGGAATTTCAGTGACGGTTTTCAGATCGGCGACAAATGCGTTCACCTTTTCCGCCGCCGGACCGTAACTGCCGTCCATGTTGCGCGGCATGCCGATGAGGATGAGATCAATTTCCTTCTCGACGAGAATTTTTTTGAGCCGCCCCAAAAAATCCGCGAACGGCTCGGCGGCAATATATTCCAGCGGCTGCGCGATGGTTTTGGTTTCATCGCTCACCGCGACGCCAATGCGCTTGGTTCCGTGATCAAGGGCGAGAATTCTCATTGCGCAGAGTTTGCCGCAAATGACCAAGAATTCAATTACACGAATGGCAAAATGTTTTTAGCCACGGATTGAACACGGATGAAACACGGATTTTTGACACGAGTAGCACGAATTAACGCGAATTATTTCAACGCAAAGTCGCGGGGCGACGGATGAGAATAGCCCGCAGTTTCAACTGCGGGTCAACGCCACCAAAAAATAAAGCCCCGGAGGG
>JAMFSG010000436.1 GCA_026225155.1 Verrucomicrobiota bacterium | reverse complement strand
TAGCTTTATGGCTTCCGCCGAAACGCCGCGCTTGGCGAGATAGTCACGCGCAAGCTGCCCGGCGGCTTCGTTGGCGAGATAGTTTTGCCAGCGTTGCGCGATCTTGTCGTGGATTTCGAGCAACTGTTCCTTGATATGGCGGGATTGCTGTTCGGCGGGATTGTTGTCGAACTCCAGCGGAATTTTCGCGCGATCGGCCAGGCGGCGCACGGCGTCCACGAAGCCGATGTTCTCGTATTCCTTGACGAAGGTGAAAACGTCGCCGCCTTTGTGGCAGCCGAAGCAGTGAAAAATCTGTTTGTGCGGATTGACGTTGAAGCTCGGCGATTTTTCTTTGTGGAACGGACAAAGCGCGGTGAAGTTCGCACCGTTTTTTTTCAGCGGCAGATAGCCGCCGATGATGTCCACAATGTCGCTGGCCGCGCGAATGCGTTCGCGCGTTGCGGGTGAGAGGAAGCCGGCCATCCGTGGGATTGCCGCTCAATTACCAATATGAACCACCGGCTGTTTTTTGGCCGTCGCGTGATGTTTGTCCGCGCCATCGGTATTGATCAACAACACCGCCAGATTATTTTTAATCTGCGGGCCAAGCAAAGATTTTTTGAAGACGCTATCCTGCAATTCATCCACGGATGGGATAAAATCACCGCTGTAACCTTGCAGGCCACCGCCATAAGTGCGGTTGTTATATTCCTTCTTGGCCTGGATTTCCGCCGCCGAATAAACGGGCGCGTTCAGGACTGCCAGAAAAACGATGATCAAGCATGCGTAACGGACAATTCCTGAAATCATGCCCAAATAATATTCACTGCTGCCGAACGCATTGCTGCCGGAGACTTTTTCCTTGAACGCCTTTTTGATGAAGCCAAAAATGATGAACACCAGCCCGGCAATGAGCGCATAACTGGTGAGAAACGCCGCCGTCTGCTCATTGAACTTGTGGCCAAAAACCGCCTTGATGACGCCCGTCTGGATCAACAGATTGCCGAGCGGCGCGTAGCCAAAGGTGCACGCCACGACCAAAACGACCCATTTTGAGACGAGCAAGGCTTCCTTGGTCATCCCGTTTTTGCGGCCGCGCCAGTAGCCAAACGCCAGCACGCCGACCAAAATCACGTCAAACCAGCTGAATCCCAAGTTATTCGTCCACGATGTTTTTTGAACTGCCGCTGCGATCATATTTTCAAAAGTGTTAGATTACCGACGGCCAAATACCAGCGAAATCCATGCCAATAATGCGGTTTCATTTGAACGGGCGACGGCCAATGACCACAAACAGGCTTGACGCGCACGGCATTTTCGGTTGCTCTATTTTCAATATGAAGAAAATGATTTTTGCAGTTTGCGCCGGCGCAGTCGTCCTCGTTGCCGCCGGTTGTGTCAGCACCGTCAGCGACACACATACATTCGCGACCAGTTGGAACACGGATTCCGTTTCCGGCCGTTATGCGCGCACGCAAGACCAGGTTTATGCCGCCGCCGTCACCGTCATCCAACGCAATGGCGTGCTGCTCACCGAATACATTCCGCACGACAGCACCAACTCCGTGCGCTCGCTTCAAGGTCGTGTCAGCGGCGATAAAGTCTGGGTGCGCGTCGAAGCCGTTGATCCAAAAACCACGCAAGTGGACGTGCAAGCGCGTTCAAGCTGGGGCACGACGGACGTGGACGTCGTCCATGAACTGGAAAAAGAAATCGCGCTACAACTTGCGCGGTGAGCCGTATTTCAAACCGATATTTTGTTCATAAACGCCGAGCTGGACGCCCGGCGTTTTTTCTTTGCCCTTGAATTCTGAATTGATCCGCGCCAGCCGCCGTTGCGCAATTTCCGCGACCGGCAAACTGGGAAAAAGTTCCACGATTTTTTCCAGCGTTGCGCGCACCGTCGCGACGTCTGCGCCGAGTTCAATCTGAAAATTCGCCAGTTGATTCAGCCAGCCCGCGATTTGTTTGGGCGAATGCCGTGGCTCGTTGATCAATTGCGCCAGCTCCATCGTCGCCAAATCCAGTCGCTGAAAATCTTTCGCGTAAAGCACCGCCAGTTTTTCGCGCACTTCCGAATCGTGCGGATGCGCTTCGAGATGTTTGACATGCGCCGCCGCGAGCAAGCCCGGCTCGATTTCCTTCGGCTTCAAAAATTCCGTCGAGTCGAGCAAACCGATGTTGTTCACGCCTTCCGGCAAAACGACGCGCTGACGATCGTGCTGCGCCATCAGGATTTTTTCCACCCCGCCGAGATGCGCCATGCGCTGCTGCGCCTGCAACGCCATTTCCGTTTCGGGAAAACGCTCGACGATTTTTTGCAACGACGCGCGCGCCGAATCCACATCCACGCCGATTTTCATGTGCCAATCCGCCAACGTCGTCCACGCGGCGGCGACCTGTTTCGGCGGCGCTTTCGGCGACGCGCAAAAATGGTTCAACGTCATTTCCGCGCTCGGCAAATCTTTCATGTCTTCCGCCTGCACGCTCGCCAGCAACATCACGCCCTCAAAATTGTCGGGAAATTTCGCGAGCTGCCTGCGGATTTCCACGATGGATTCCAGATAAAACCCGCGCTTCCGTTTCGCCGTGGCGATGGAATAATACGGCTTTTTTTCCGGAGGTTCATTGCCGCCGTCGAACATATTCGTGAATGGACTGGTGATCATTTCCGCAATATGCGGCGTCCACATATACGACAAAACGACCGCCATGAAAACGATGAGGAATGGACCGAACGGTCCCATTTTGACGCCGAGTAAAATACAACCGATAACAAACGGAATTGTAAAAACACATTTGACCAGCATCTGACCCGGGTCATAGCTTTTTTTAATCATGTAAAAAAAACCAACGGCGACCAGTCCGATGGCGACAACCAATCCCACGGTCCCGAGCACGATGTCAAAGGTTCGACTCATGGCAGTGAAACTAAATTCTGCCCGTTCACGCGCGAGCGCAAGCAAAATTGGTGGGGCGAGCGTCCTCGCGAGCCGATATTACAATTGGCCACGTCTTTCCAAACCGGCTCGTAAGGACGCTCGCCCCAGCGTTGCTTATGCGTAACGATACGGCTTGCTCAAGGAAAATGTATTCGGCAGATGCCGGATTTCGCGCACCTCGCCGTTGGCCAGCAAAACTTCCACGATGTCGAAACGGAATTTCACGGCGGGATTTTTCAGCAGCTTCAAATAATCCAGCGCCGTCTGCGAAAGCAATTTTCGCTTCCGCGCATCCACCGCCGCCGCCGGACGCGTCCATTCTTCGGACGAACGCGTTTTCACTTCCACGAAAACGAGACAATCGCCATCACGAAAAATCAAATCAATCTCGCCGCGATCCGACCGAAAATTTGCCGCGAGAAATTTCAAGCCCGCTTTCTGCAAAAACTTTTTCGCCGCGCGCTCGCCCAATTCGCCGCGCCGCAGATGTTCCGGCTTTTCCTTGCCGCCAAACTTCGCTTTCAGTTTTTCAAAAAAACTCATGCAGAAAAATTAACCACGGATGGACACGGATAAACACGGATAAAAAAAC
>JAMFSG010000435.1 GCA_026225155.1 Verrucomicrobiota bacterium | reverse complement strand
TATAATTATCAATGGTTTTCCAGTTCTGGTCGGAATGCAACTGCCGTGCCTTTTATCAATAGTGGAAGAGTAGTGTCTGCCGATATCATTGATGAAGGAGCAGGATATTCGTCTGTGCCGCAAGTGCAATTTATCGGTGGTAGCGGTAGTGGTGCCAGCGGAACGGCACAACTGGCCGGTAACTTCGTGCTAGGTATTAATGTCAGCAGCCAAGGCTCTGGCTATGCTGCCACGCCCCCGATAATCCAAATCGGTGCTCCATCTCCCGTCACAAATACAATCTTGCCCGACCAGACGAATGCCATGCTTACCTTGCCAGCGGTCATAACCACCAACGCGACCAATTATTTTGTGGTGCTGACAAGTAATTATGGCAGCATCACGAGTGCTACGGCATGGTTGTCAGTGTTTTTGCCGCCTCAAAATTTAACTGCTAAAAATCTCTCAACTGAATTAGAACTGCAATTAACCGGTTCGCCGTATTATCCTTACATACTACAATCAGCTACCAATCTGTTGCCGCCAATAAAATGGCAATCTATTTTCACCAATGCGGCCGACGGAAATGGTAACTGGCATTTCATAACTGCTAATTTGAATGGAAACCAAAAATTTTACCGCGCTGTCGCGAACCCGTAAAAGTTGCAATTGATATGGGTAGAAAAATTTTCGGCGATATTTTTTATGACGGTAGATTATTTACCTTTGACCCGCTCGCTAACCACCTTTAAGTTGCTAATATGGCAAATGCCAAGAAAATCAAACGCAAAGCAGTTTTATTCGGCCTCGGTCTGGATTCCGACGGCCACAAGCGCATCACGACCGGCGAAAATTTCAAACTCGTTGGCGGCACGCAGGAAACGCACGAGCACATGACCGAGAAAGTCATCAAGCTCAACGAAAAAATCAAGGCGCGCGGCAAAGTGCTCGAAACCGTTAGCCACGAAGAGTTTAACGACATCGCGGAAGAAGTTGGCTTGAAAAAGTTTGACCCGAAAAATCCGAAGAAGTGACGCGCTCGTCGGCCAAATCTGTGCTAGAATTTCTTCGCCATGACGACGGCGAACAAAATCACGATTGTGCGGATTCTGCTGATTCCGTTTTTTGTCGTCGAACTGATTTATTACATTCGCACGGGAAATGAGCTTTGTCGGCTCGCGGCGATTTTATCGTTCGCCGTAGCTTCGATTCTCGATGGCGTGGATGGCTACATCGCGCGTCATTATCATCAAATCAGCGAACTGGGAAAAATCCTCGATCCGCTCGCGGACAAATTGCTGCTCGTTTCTGCAATCGTCACGTTGAGTTTTAATCACGGAAATTATCTCGGCCAGATTCCGCTGTGGCTCATCGGCACGATCATTGGCCGCGACCTGCTGATTCTCATTGGCATGATTGTGATCCACCATTTCGTCGGTAAAGTCGCAGTGCGTCCGCGCGTCGCCGGCAAAATCGCGACGGTTTTGCAAATGGCTGTCGTCATCATAATTTTGTTGAAATGGGATTTCGGGCAGGGCGCGTTGTGGCTGAAATACATCGCGATCGGCGCGGCGATTCTAACCGGTGTTTCCGGTTTGCTTTACACTTGGGACGGCATGAAACAACTCGGCTCGCATCCGGCCAGTTCGCCGACGAAACCTAAAATCGCGAATGAAACACAAATTCGGAAAAAAAGTTAGCGTGTCGCTTTTTGATTTTTATCCGTGTTGCATCTGTGTAAATCTGTGGCCGATGATTTATGGCAAAAGAAATTGAACTCAAATTGAAGGAAGGCGACAAAGCCCCGACGTTTTCCGTGGCAACGAGCGGCGGCGGAAAAATTTCGCTCGCCGATTACAGGGGCCAGAACGTCATCCTCTATTTTTACCCGAAAGACGATACGCCGGGCTGCACGAAAGAAGCCTGCGCTTTTCGCGATTATTTTGCCGAGTTCAAGAAGAAAGGCGCTGTCGTTCTTGGCGTCAGTCCTGATTCCGCAAAAAAACATGACAAGTTTATCGAGAAATTCAAGCTGCCGTTCACACTGCTCGCCGACGAGGATAAAAAAATCGTCGAAGCTTACGGCGTTTGGGGCGAGAAAAGTTTCATGGGCCGAAAATATCTGGGCGTTTATCGTGTGACGTTTTTGATCGGGCCGGACGGTAAGATCAAAAAAATCTGGCCGGCCGTAAAACCGGACGAACATGCGGAAGAAGTTCTCGCTGCGTTGTAAATTCTCTGCCGGGGAAATTATTTTTTCTCCGGCATTTTTGTTGGGACAACTTGCAAGATAACAACGGCATCGGAACATGCCCATGAATCCAAAGTTGCGTCCGGTGTCGGCGAATTCCAGTTTTGCCACGATAAATTATCTGCGCGCCGGACGCTCCACGCGGCGTTCGCGTTGCTCGCCGCCCAATCATAAAACTGCGGCCAGAGATGATTGTCGTTCGCAAACCGCACGAACCAGCGCAGAAAAATTCCATTGAAACCTTCGCCGTCACCGAAATTATACACCGGCAGATTTTTACCGTTGGAGATTTTATCGCGCGTGAAATTTGCCGCGAGCAAGGCATCGCTCAAATAATTTGTTTCGCCAGTCAGCTTGAACAGGTAATTCGCCGCGCCGATAAACGTTCCTTCGTTGTAAGTGAAAGTCACCCGCCCGATGTGACCAGCGAGATTGATGTTGTCGTGCACCGCACCGCTGTCCGGATTGAAAAGTGAATTTCGTTCCCACGCATAAATGGCTTTGGCCTTGGCGAGATAAGATTGGTCGTGGCAAATCTCCGAGAGAAAACATGCGGCGATGGCGGCGGGGCCGTTGACGCATGCGTTCTTGCTGGCATTGTCGGTTTTCCAAAACAAGCCGCCGCCGAGCGTCAAATCCCAGGCGCGCTCGTAAACGGCGTCGAAATGATGTTTCGCGAGATCGCGAAATGCGCTGTTACCCGTGGCCAAATATCCACGCGCGCAGGCGATGGTCATCCATATCAGATCGTCGTTGAATTCATTTTTTGTCCAATCTACACCGTAATGATTCGTGAAATCGTTGATGGATTCAGTGATCATCCGCTGCGCGTTCGTGTCGCCGTTGCGTTCGAAGACGTCTTCGATCATCTCGATGGATTCCGCCTGCGTCCAAAAATCCGAGCGTCCGCCATCGGTGTTTTTTTTGTAATGCCCGAGGTTATTACTGACGACGTAAAAGTTATTGTTGTAAGCCTTGAAAGCCGAATCGGCATCGCGTGCTTCGAAGCCAAAAGTTGAAATCGTCGCGCTCAAAAGAAAAATTAAACCGCTAAAAATTTTCATTCGCATCGTGTGAACAATGCCGGTATCAGCCCAAATTTGGAATAAATAAAATTCAACCACGGATGGACACTGATGAACACGGATCAAGACAAAGACTTTTGACGCGGATTTCGCGAATTAAAGTTGGGCACATTTAATTCGCGCAAATTGGCGTAATTCGTGTTCAACCGTTTTCCCATCTGTGTGCATCCGTGTTTATCCGTGGTTAAAAATTTGACACCGCCCCGTTGAACTTCCAAAATTGAACACGATAAAAACAATTTAACTTAAACTAAAAATTATGCCCATTCCTGTCGGCTCCAAAGCTCCTGATTTCACGCTCAAATCCAAAAGCGCGTCCGGCCTCGCGGACGTGAAATTGAGCGCCAATTTCGGCCAGAAAAATACCGTGCTGCTGTTTTTCCCGCTCGCGTTCACAAGCGTTTGCACGGCGGAACTGTGCGATGTGTCAAACGGTTTGGCCTCGTTCGAAGGCGCGAGTGTCATCGCCGTCAGCGTTGACAGTCCGTTTGCGCAAGAAGCTTGGGCGAAGGCGAATAATATCCAAGCGACGCTCGCGAGCGATTTGAACAAAACGGTCATCAAACAATACGACGTGGTTTTCCCGCTGCTCGCCGGCGTGGGCGACACGGCGGCGCGCGCGGCGTTCGTCATTGATAAAAACGGCGTCGTTCAATACAGCGAACAAACGCCGACGCCGAAAGATTTGCCAAATTTTGCCGCAATCAAAGAAGTTCTGGCAAAGTTGAAATAATTTTCAGCCGGTAATTTTTTGTAAAGGGCGAAAGGTTTTCCTTTTGCCCTTTTTATTTGGTCTGAAATCTACACTTGTAAAGAATCCGCTTGACTTTGATTTACAATTGTAGAGAATCGCCTCATGTCCAATCCGACCGTGGAACTTACCGAGGCCGAATGGTCCGTCATCAAGGCCATTTGGGAAAACGAACCCTGCACCGCGCCCGCCATCCAGGAAAAATTGTTCAAGCCGACCGGCTGGACATATTCAACCGTCCGCACGTTGATGGATCGCATGGTTGGCAAAGGCGTTTTGAAATCCAAGAAAGAAGGCAAGTTGACCATTTATCAATCTGCCGTCACGAAGGCGCAAGCGCAGCGCGGCGAACTTTTTTACGCGCTCAAGCACGCGTTCAACGGTGCGCTCACGCCGATGGTGCAATGCCTTTTGGACACGAAAGGAGTTTCGCACGCAGAGTTGGATGAATTGAAAAAAATCATCGCGACCTACGAATCCGGGAGCGCATCCGCGAATCGTGCTGGCAAAACCGGCAAGAAAGGCCGCGCATGATTCTGCAATGGCTCACTTCGCCGGCGTGGGCAAACGTCGTTGAGGCGTTGCTGCATACGCTTTGGCAAGGCGCGGTCATTGCGTTGCTGCTTGGCTTTGCGCTGCGACGATTGAACAATCCCGTCGCGCGCTATCGTTTTTCGCTTGCCGCTCTCGGTGGCCTTTTGCTCGCAGGACTGGTCACTTGGTCGGTGCTGAACCGGCCGCTTCCGCAAAAAAATTCCAATTCTCCTGTTCTGCAATCACAACCAGCCAACGTGGTGATGGCTAATGGCAATTTGCCGCCGCTCGTTGTAAATTCGCCGCTGCTGGAACCTAAACCGGTGGCGATGCCGTGGTCGGCCTGGCTGGCAATGTTCTGGCTGACGGGGGCGACGGTGATGATTTTTCGCGCAGGATTTCAAGTGGCTGGCGCAGAACGATTGCGGCGTTCGTCGCATCCTTTGGCCGACGCGACTATTGAAGAGTTGCTGGTGGAAGCGCGTCGTGCGGTTGGCCTGACGCGTCGTGTGCGAATGGCGGTGACGGACAAACTGACTTCACCCGCCGTCGTTGGCGTGCTGGTGCCGACGCTGATTTTACCTTTGTCGTTGACCACGACCTTGACGCCGGAACAAATCCGTTTTGTGCTGCTGCACGAACTCGCGCACATCCGGCGCGGCGATTATCTCGCCAGCTTGTTTCAATTGTTTGCGGAGGCACTCCTGTTTTTCAATCCGGCGGTCTGGTGGATCAGCCGGCAGATACGCATTGAACGTGAAGCTTGTTGCGACACGCTGGCCGTGGAATTGAGCGGCGCGCCAGCGGATTACGCGCGGACTCTGGTTTATGTGGCGGAAAATGTTTTGCATCCAGTTCCGGTGGCTGCATCCGCGTTTGGCGATAAGCGCGAACCATCTTCGCTGGCTGATCGCGTGCAACGGATGCTCGTGCCGGGTTATCGGCCCAAATTGCGGCTGACGTGGCGCGCGATGCTGGTGGCGCTGTTTGTGAGTGGCGGATTGCTTTTTCTTTCCGCGCTCGGCACACGGGTTACGGTTGCGGCCATTCTTTCGCCGCAGGAACGGATTGACCGGATTGAAAAGAAAATGACGGAGCTGGGAGAAAAACCCGAGGCGGATTTCAATGGCAACGATGCAAACGCTCCTCAAGTCAGAATTTCCGGCCAAGTCCGCATGGCCGATGGCTCGCGCGTGCCGGAATGGGTTTGGCTGAACGTCAATTCATCGGTGAAACGTGCGAGTTACGGCACGAGCGTCATGGCGCGAAATGGATTTTTCACCAATTCAATCCGCGCGGGAACTATTTATATCGGTGCTGAAATTTCAAACTGCTCGCCCGTTTTTATCGGCCCGTTGGACGGTTTCGCCACCAATCGTTTTGAAAATCTGGAAATCGTTCTGCCGCGCGGTTTCGATGCGCCGCTGCAATTGGTGGACGCGGACAATGGCCAGCCGGTGGTGGACGCAAACGTCTCTACAATTTTCTGGCTGAACAACAATGGCTTTCAATATCACTTCTGGAAATCCGGCGCGGATGGTTCCGTGACATTGACGCATTGCGCGGATCTGCCGCTGGACGTGACGGTGAATGTGCCGGGCTACGAAATCACCAAGAAAAGATTCGACCATGTCCGCGCCGGTGAACCGCTGCGTGTGGAATTGCGTCGAGGCGCGATTATTTCCGGAGCAGTGTTGGATAAGACGACTGGCCAGCCAATTGCCGGAGCGGAATGGCATCTGCTTTATCAAACGGACATCGGCAATTTTGAGTGGAACAATTCATTCGGTTCGCTCGGCAAAACGGATGCGAGCGGCGCTTTTACTTTGAACCAGCTTCGGAAAGGTCTCCGCTATTACCTTGGCGTTTCTGCGGCGGGACATGAATCGGTCATTCTCGATGATATTCCCGGCGGCAGCGGCGATTTGGTGGCGCGGCTCGGATCTGAATTGATTGTGAGCGGCCACGTCATCGGCAATTTGAACGGCTTGCAAACTATTGACAACGCCTATTGCCTCTCACGTAATTTTTCCGAAATTTTCGGCAATAACAACGTGACCGTTTATAGTCAGGGATACGAAGAATGGGTTCCGTTGCACGTCACGAATGGCGTCGCAACTTTTCAATTTACCAACCGGTCCGGCGGACCGGTGACGTTGAGCGGCAAAGATGGTTATCGCGAAGAACGCACCATCACGGTGCCGATTAAGGATTGGGTGGTTGACTTGAATCAGGCGGTTTCGACCAACGCCCCGCTTCCATCGCGCGAAGTGATTTTGCGTTTTCAATCTCCGTCCGGCGTCGCGCCGAAGGGAACGGTTTATGTCACAGTTCCGTCGCGCATGGACATCGCACAGCCGGGCTATCAGCGCAAAGAAGTGGAAATCCAAAATGGCGAAGTTCACGCGCAAACTTTTGCCGGTGCGTTTTTTAATTATGAACCCGCGCGCACCGTCGGATTTTGGTTCAAACAAAATTTTATCCAGCCGATTGAAGGCGGGACCAATGTGCTGGTGATTGACGTGCCGGTGGTTCCCGCCGGTGTAATTTTCGCACACGCAAAAAATGCCGATGGTTCGGCGGCGGGCGGTTTGTTGTTCAGCGCGGAGGAATTGAAACGCTCACCGCAGCGTGATGAAAATAGCCCGCTTTCAGATGGTTCTGATAATTTTGCCGACAACGCGCCCCGCCGATGGATTTCCGGACCGTTGCCGCTTGGCGGCACTTATCAAATCATCGCCTGGCTCGGAAATTCATTTTGCACCAGCGAATCCGTGAAGCTCACGGAATCCCAGCCGGACGCAGAAGTGGAACTGCAATTTCCACCGGCAAAAAGTTTCACGGGTCAAGTGTTGGACGCCGACGGACAACCCATCCGCAGCGGCGAAGTGGGAGTGGAATTTGTCGCCGGCAACAACCACAGCTTCGGATTGAAATCCGCTTTGACCGACGAACAAGGCCGGTTCCGCGTTGACGACGCGACGCCTGGCGTCGGCAAATACAACGTGATCGTTTCTGACCCCGGCTGCCGCGCGGAAAAGTTCGAAGTGAATTTTTCTCATTTGCCGTTGGCGATGCGACTTCAGCACGGTCACGTTTTGGCCGGGCAGGTGGTGGAGGCTGGCACGGGCTATGTGATTCCCGACGCGGAAGTCCGCGCCTGGACGGACGATGGAAAATTGCCATCCCAGACCGCGCGCACGGATGGCGATGGTCGCTTCGAGTTCAATACGCTGGGCGATAAGTCGTATCACGTTTATGTAGACGGCGCAAATTTTGCAGCGAACGCCAAAAACGAATTCGAAACCGGACAGACCAATTTGTTATTAAAAGTGACGTTGTATCAAGGCAGCCAACTTGCGTCCAAAGCACCAGCGAACCGGACAAATTTTCAAAAAGCCGGAATGGCTGGCAATCTTTCCAGCCGCACCAATGCGGTTGACGCAAAAGTCGCAGCAAGCAAGTTGGTGCAAGACGGCAAACTTGATTACGAAATGGGCAAACTGGATGATGCGGAGAAATCACTGAAATCCGCATTGGCAATTGATCCAGAAAACGCCGCAGCCAAATATTATCTAGGCTTGGTGCAATCGGCGGGGCAAACGTTTGGAAACAATCCGGCCAAGTCGGGGCGATTCACCATCATGAAAAATTTGAGCCGCATCCGGATTACGAAGTTGGATTTTGAACAGGCAAATCTCGCGGAAATTGTGCGCCAGTTGAACGCGCTGGCGATGGAAAATGATCTGGCAAAAGTCGGCGTCCATTTTTCGGTGGATACGAATTCTGTTGCTGGCCTGTTAATTAATACCAACCCAGTTATTGCCGGGCTTCACTTGCAGGATGTGCGTTTGGCGGATGTTTTGGATGCCATTGTCATGGTTCCCATCCAGCAGATTCAATATTCCATTCAGGACGATGGCGTTGTTTTCTCATTTAAAGATAAACCTGATAACCAGCTGCTTTTCATGCGGACGTTTAAGGTTGATCCGAATGCGTTCTATGCTGGCTTACAAAATGCCGTAGGCGAGCAGAAGCCCAACGTCGCGGTGGCAGCTAGAAAATTTTTCACCACCTTGGGCGTGGACTTGGAATCGCCCAAAGGCAAATCGGTTTTCTACAATGACCGCATGGGTTTGCTGTTCGTGAAAGCGACGGAAGTGGACTTGGACACGATTGAACGCGTCATCCAAACACTCAACCAAGTCGCGCCGCAAGTCCATATCAAGGCGCAGTTTTTGAAAGTGCCCAAAGGAACCATGGCCGGTTTTGGAAATTTATTCGGCTCAACCAATGCTGCTTCTGAAAATTTCACGGGAATTCTTAACGCCACAAACGTAAAAACAGTTTTGCGTTTATTGGAAGAACGCAAAGGTGTTGAAAGTCTGGCTGAACCCGAAGCGGTGACTGCCAGCGGACGACAAGTAGAGATGCACGCAACGCAAATCATCACCGTCGTCACCAATTTTGCGTTTAAGGAAAGCAGCGTATCCAACGGACCAAGTTCGATATACCCACAAACCGCTCAAGCGGAGACGGGTCCGATTCTGAATGTGATCCCTCATGTCTTGGCCGACGGTTACACGATCAACCTGACAGTGATCCCATCGCTGACGGAATTTTACGGCTACGCAACTCCGCCCGACGTGCCGAATGTCACGGGCACGAACAATCGCGTGCAACTGCCGGTCGTCTTGCCACAATTCAACACGCGGCGGCTTTCGGCGAATTTGAATTTATGGGACGGGCAAACGATTGTCGTCGGGGGCATGGCTGAAACCAATTATGTCACGGACAAAGTTCCAGTGCTTGGCAGCGTGCCATTGTTGGGACGATTGTTCCAAAGTAAAAATGCCACTGAAAATGAAATCTTGGTTTTGGTCACCGTGACGATTGTTGACCCGGTGGGCAACCGCGTTCATGCCGAAGAAAAATTACCATTCGCTCAAACCGGAATTCCACCACAACCGTTGCAATCAAATTAACCACGGATGGACAGGAATGTGGAAAAAGAATTTTCGCCACGGATTTCAAAAGTTTTCACAGGTTGGTTTTCTGGATTTGAATTCGTGTTAATCCGTGTCTTTCGCAATTAAATTTTTAAGTTTGCCGCCGAGGCTTCATGCGAAATCGCGCCGAGGCTGATGATGTATTTGAAGCCGTCGGCCACGCTCATGTCGAGCTTCGTGATTTGTTCTATCGGCGTGATGACCAAAAAACCCGAAGTCGGAATCGGCGTCGTCGGGATGTAAACGCACACGGTTTTTTGATCCAGTTTTTTTGAAATTTCATCTTCTTGCTCGCTGGTGATGAAACCAACGGAATAAATTCCCGGCCGCGGATATTCGATGAGCACGACGGTCTTGAACGAATTTTTATTGCCCGCGAACGCTGCGTCCACCTGCTTGATTGTGCCATAAATTTTATTCAAAACCGGCACGCGCAACATAAGTCCGTCCGCACCAGCGATCAATTGTTTGCCAATGTAATAACGCGCCAGCACGCCAATGACCGTCACCAGCAGCGCGGCGAAAATGAACGCGAGCACGCTCCAATACCAATGGATCGGGCCGGTGGCGCCGCCGTCATGCGTGATGGAAGTCGGCAGGAAAAATAGCAGCAAATCCGTCAGGCTGGAGATCGTGCCGAAAAACCATTTTACCACCGCAAGCGTGATGACGCCGGGCAGCACGATCAGGAGACCGGTCAAAAAACTGGCGCGCCAGCGGGCGAAAAGCGATTTTCTCACGCGCCGAGTTTAGCGGTGCGTGCGAGTTGCGCGAACGAAATTTTTCTGGCGAGTTTTTGCACGAGGCGATTTTCTTCGCGTTTCATTTTGCGACGCAAATCCGGTTTCAAATCGTCATAGCCGAGTAAATGCAAAACGCCGTGGACGACGTAACGCACGATTTCTGATTGCCAGTTCGTTTTGAATTCCCGCGCCTGTAAAATCGCTTCGTCCACGCAGATAAAAAGTTCGCCGTGTAGCTTCGATTCCGAATTCCGAATTCCGAATTCCGAATTCAAATGGTCAAACGTAATCACGTCCGTCGAGCCTCCGTGCTGGAGAAAAGTTTCGTTCAGCAACGTCATTTCGCGCGCGCCGACAAGATTGATGCCGAGTTCCGCCGTTTCGATTTTCAATTCCGCGAACAGTTCGTTCACGATTTGCTTGAGCAGGCGCGTGTTGATTTTTTTTGTCCGCTGGCGATTGGCGATGATGAGCGTTGATTCGTTAAATGGTTGAACCGTTGAATCAGCGGATGATTTTTCCAATTCAACGATTTGACGATTCAACGATTTGACGCTCCGTCTCATTTCGTTTTCCCGCGATGATCTTCGTAAGCCGCGATGATGCGCTGCACAAGCGGATGCCGCACGACGTCGCGTTTGGAAAATTCCACGATCGCGATGCCTTCGGTTTTGTGCAGCGCGCGATGCGCCTCGGCCAGACCGGATTTCTTGTGTGACGGCAAATCAATTTGCGTTTCATCGCCGGTGATGACGGCTTTGGAACCGTGACCGAGCCGCGTAAGAAACATCAGCATCTGCTCGGTCGTGGAATTTTGTGCCTCGTCTAAAATGATGAACGCATTGTTCAAGGTGCGCCCGCGCATGTAAGCGAGCGGCGCGATTTCAATTGTGCCGCGCTCCATCAGTTTTTGGATTTCTTCCGCCGGCAGCATGTCTTGCAACGCGTCGTGCAGCGGACGCAGATACGGCGTGATTTTTTCGTAAAGGTCTCCGGGCAAAAATCCCAACGCCTCGCCGGCCTCGACCGCCGGACGCGTCAAAATGATCCGCGACGTTTTGCCTTCGCGCAGCGCCCACAACGCCATCGCGACGGCCAGATACGTTTTGCCCGTCCCCGCCGGCCCGATGCCGAACGTGATGTCGTGTGCGCGGATCGCCTCAAGATATTTTTTTTGCCCGACGGTTTTAGCGTTCACGCCCGGCTTGCGTTCATGCGTCTGCACGCGGTCGCTGACCATGTCTTTCAACATCGTCGCGCCCTCGTTTTTCACGACATTCAACGCGTGTGTGAACTCGCGATTTTTCACTGGCGAACCGGCTTGCAACATATTTTGCAGCGACGCAAAAAGTTGTTTCGCGCGCTCGACGCCGTCGGCGGAACCTTCCAATTTGATCCAGCCTTCGCGCGCCGTCGCCTTGACGCCGAGCTCGGTTTCCAACGCCGCCAGATTGCGTGGCTCGTGATTGAACAGTTGCTGCGCAAACCGCGCGTTCTCGAAATGAAGGGTTTCAGTTGGCACGATTAAAAAATCATTTCGCAAGTTCCACACGCAGTTTCGTCGCGAGCTCCTGCAACGCCTCGGGCACGACGCTCGTGTTCGCAATGACCGGCATGAAATTTGTGTCACCGTTCCAGCGCGGCACGACGTGGACGT
>JAMFSG010000434.1 GCA_026225155.1 Verrucomicrobiota bacterium | reverse complement strand
TCCTGTTCCAACTGTTGCAATCGAAGTTGTCGTCAGCGTAGCGGCCAAATTCGCGGGCCCCATTTGAATTGCGTTCGCGGAAATCACGGATGCCAGAGCAGTCGCTGTCGTAATGCCGCGCTTGGTGAAAATGTCGCGCAGTTTTTCCAATGCGCGCTCGACACGCATCCGCGCGGCATTTTCGTTGAGGCCGAGTTTCGCGCCGACTTCGGCGAACTGCCGGTTTTCAAAATAGCGCAGCAAAATGGCTTCGCGGTCGGATTCTTTCAGATTGTGCATCGCGTCGTCGAGCGCGGGACGAATTTTCTGCCAGTCCGTTTCCGGCGCGTTTTCTAAAATGGTTTCGCGCATAAATTTTTCTTCGCGGTCGCGGCGACGATTTTCGCCACGAATGATTTTTGCGGCGGCAAAATGCGCGCTGGTGTAAAGCCAGCCGGTCAAACTTTCGCGGCGCGCGAGCGAACCGGCTTTTTGCGCCAGATCGGTGAAAACGGTTTGCGCGACGTCCTTGGCCAGATGTTCATCGCCATTGACTTGCCGGAGCGCGGCGGAATAAACGAGATTGACGTGGCGTTTCACTAATTCCGCAAACGCGTCTTCGGAATTCGTCGCGGCAAAGTGGCGCAGCAGTTCGGCGTCCTGTGTCATATTCAACTTATAGCACCCGCAAAAATGGAAAGTGCACAAAAAATTGAAAGGCGACTCGATACTTGTTGGATTCACATTCAGCCGTTTCGGCACCGGTTTGTCACAAAATCAGATTTGACTTGGCGGTGAAAGTGTCCAACATGGTGGCCGTTGACTGCGAAATTCCCCCTGTTGAATTAAGGACAACCTTAATCACTCGGTAATCCAAATTGAACTTTTCCAGACGCAAACCGTCCAATGCGCGGCTATTTGACCCGCAAACGATCCGGCAGGCGGAATCCACGGTCACAAAAACCAATTTATTTTATGCCCAGAGTCGCAAAAAAAGTCGTCAAACCAAAAGCTGCGGAAGAATCCGCCGCTGCGCCGGTCACGTCCGTTCCAGAACCTGTGCCCGCGCCGGTCGCGCCCAAATCGGTGATCGAAAAGAAAGTTGCCAAGCCAGAAGCCGTCAAATCGCCGGCACCGAAAATTGAGCCGCCCAAACCGGAAATCATAAAACCGGTCGCAATCAAGCCCCAGCCGGTTGAAGAAAATTTTTCCGCGTCAGAACGCACGGTGGACAATGTCAAGGCTTCGGCAAAAGCCGAGGCGCAACGCGACCACGCAAATTTTCCAAAGCCGAATGCGTCGGCAGAATTGCGTCCGCCCGCTGCGCCGGTGGAAACGTCCACGTCGGAAGAAGACGCGCGGAACACCGAGCGTCGTGGTTATCAGCGCGACAAAATCGCCACGTCATTGAACATCGCCAAGTTGCAGGGCATGACGATGACGGATCTGAACAACATGGCGAAGGATTTGGGCGTCGAAAATTTCGGCACGATGCGCAAGCACGAGGTCATTTTCCACATCCTCGAAAAAAATGCGCAGCGCGCGGGCGTTTTGTTTTCCGAAGGCGTCATCGAAGTTTTGCCGGAAGGTTTTGGCTTTTTGCGTTCGCAAAGTTTCAATTACCTGCCGTGCCCGGAAGACATTTACGTTTCGCCCTCGCAGATCCGCCGTTTCGATTTGCAAACGGGAAATCTCGTCGCGGGACAAATCCGTCCGCCGAAAGAAAAAGAAAAATTCTTTGCGCTGCTGAAAGTCGAATCCGTGGACGGCGAAGAACCGGACAAGGCGAAAGACAAAACGCATTTTGAAAATCTCACACCGTTGTTCCCGAACAAGCGGTTCATCCTCGAAACGGCGGGCGATGAATTGAGCACGCGCGTTTTGGATCTCGTTTGTCCGATCGGCAAAGGCACGCG
>JAMFSG010000433.1 GCA_026225155.1 Verrucomicrobiota bacterium | reverse complement strand
GCTGAAAAAATTTACAGCCTGCTTATTATCAAGCAAAGCCACTTGGAAATTTGTTAAACAATGAAAGGAGCGCATCTATGTATGTAATCACAGGAATCACCGGTCAGATTGGAGGCGTCATTGGACACGCCCTTCTGGAAGCAAAACGGCCAGTCCGTGCGGTCGTGCGTAATGCCAGCAAGGGTCAGGAGTGGGCGAATCGCGGATGCGAAGTCGCACTCGCGGATATCGGGGACCTTGATTCACTCACGGCGGCGTTTCAAGGAGCGGAGGCCGTGTTTGTGATGGTGCCGTCGAGTTTTGATCCGTTGCCGGAGTTTCCGGAAGCACAGGCCATCGGAGCGACTTTGAAATCCGCACTGGAAGCGGCGCATCCGGCGCGAGTGGTTTATCTTTCCACCATCGGGGCACAAGCAAGCCAGTCAAATCTTCTGACTCAACATACGATAATCGAGAAGGCGATCAGTGCCGTTTCAATGCCGCTGACTTTCCTTCGTCCAGTTTGGTTCATGGAGAATTGCAGTTGGGATGTGGCTCCGGCACGGGAGCAAGGCGTGATTCCAAGTTTTCTTCAGCCACTCGACAAGCCGGTGCCGATGGTGGCGACGGCGGACATCGGAAAAGTTGCGGCGGAAATTCTTCAAGAACCCTGGAACGGTCATCGCGTGGTTGAATTGGAAGGACCGAAACGCGTGACGCCAAATGAGATTGCCGCGACTTTCGCCAAGCTTTTGGGCAAGCCTGTGCGGGCGGAAATTGTGCCGCACGAATCTTGGGAGACGCTTTTCATCTCGCAAGGAATGAAAAATCCCATGCCGCGCATTCGCATGCTGGATGGATTTAACGAAGGTTGGATTGAATTCGAGCGCGGTGAAATTGGATCACGAAAAGGGACTGTGACTTTGGAATCCGTTCTCAAGGCACTCATTCAAAAATAGCTGGACAGCCTTTTGCGACAAGCGCAGTTTCAAAGTCGTGAGATTCAATAGGCTAAAAATTTGCAGCCTAGACAAATTTTAGGCCGACTACGATGACCTTACAATTACTTCCGGCTCTCAACATTGTCGCTGCTGCGGCAATTCTCGGATATTTTGCTTGGCGTTCCATTCAGGCATACCGGATGCGACCACGCTATGAAAAATCGGATGTCGTGTATCAGGAACAGTTTGCTTCCGGTTGTTCCCAGAAAAACTTTCTTACTAAATTCGGCGGTGCACGAAATTGTTTGCGGCTCGTTGTCACGCGGAGCTTTCTGTTGGTGACCTCATGGTTTCCTTTCTCGCTGATTACGGCAGCATATGATCTTGAGCATATTATTCCGCTTGATTCCATCGTATCTGTTCGACGTTCCAGTTATATTTTCCGGAAAACTTTTCTGCTTACGTATAGAGGCGCGGACGGAAACGAGCACACATTGAGACTGATTCCCAAGCGCCCTGATGATTTTATTCGGAGTCTTGGAGTGAAGATTGACAATGAAACGTCAGCATAACAAGCACCGGTGTTATCGTCATTGGCTTTGACGCCAGTTACACCGCCCGCACCGCCTGAATAAACGCCTTCACTTTCGCGTGATCTTTTTTCCCGGGCGCAGATTCCACGCCGCTGGAAACATCCACGCCAAACGGATTCACCTGGCGCACGGCGGCCGCGACATTTTCCGGCGTCAAGCCGCCCGCGAGAAAAATCGGTTTGCCGAATTTCTGCGCGGCGACCGCGAGCTCCCAATTAAAAGTTTCGCCCGTGCCGCCGAGTCCGCTTTTGGAATGCGCGTCGAGCAGAAACGCGTCGGTCGAATAATTTGCCAGCGCGGCCAATGATTTCGCGTCGCGGATGCGGAAGGCTTTCATCGTCATCGCGCCGAATTGCGCGCAAAATTCCGGCGTTTCGTCGCCGTGAAATTGCAGCAGCGTCACGCCGCATTCGCTGATGGCGCGCAAGACCAGTTCTTCCGTCGGATTCGCGAAGACGCCGACTTTGACGACGAATGGCGGCAGCGCGCGGGAAATTTCCGCCGCCTTTTCCACGGAGATGAAGCGCGGGCTGCGTTCGTAAAGCATCAGGCCGATCATATCCGCGCCAGCTTCGGCGGCGGCCAGACCATCGGCGACATTCGTGATGCCGCAAATTTTTACGCGCGTTTCCATTTTTATTTACGATTCAAGATACTCGATTTTCGAGCGCTTCCAACTAAAGCGCGTAAATCGTAAATCGTAAATCGTAAATTGCAACGCGCTGCTTTTGACGGCAGAATTCATCCGCATGCCGCGCACGATTTACTTCGATTACAACGCCACCACGCCGCTTGACGCGACCGTGCGCGACGCGATGCTGCCGTTTCTTGACAACATCTGGGGCAATCCTTCGTCCGTGCATCACGTCGGGCGCAAAGCGCGCGCGTTGCTCGATGACGCCCGCGATCGCGCGGCGAAATTTCTCGGCGCGAAACCGAGCGAAATCATTTTCACCAGCGGCGGCACGGAAGCGAACAATCTCGCCATTTTCGGCACGGTGCGCGCGCTCAAAGCGAAAGGCAAACACATCATCACTTCCGCCGTCGAGCATGACGCGGTTTTACAATCGTTCGATTATTTGGAAAAGAGCGAAGGTTTTTCCGTCACGCGTTTGCCGGTGGATTCTGCTGGTCGCGTTTCGCCGGATGATTTGAAACGTGCGATTCGCACAGATACAACGTTCGTTTCCATCATGGCCGCGAATAATGAAATCGGCACGATCCAGCCGGTCGCGGAACTCGGCGCAATTTGCCGCGAGCGCGGAATTGTTTTCCATTCCGACGCCGTGCAATGGTTCGGCAAAGAGCCGTTTGAAAATCTGTCGCAATTCAACGCCGATCTGGTTTCCGTTTGCGCGCACAAATTTCACGGACCGAAAGGCGCGGGTTTGCTTTACATCAAATCGCCGTTGCATCCCGATCCGATTTTTTTCGGCGGCGGACACGAAAACGAACGTCGCGCCGGCACGGAAAATCTTGCGGCCATCATCGGCCTAGTTGCAGCCTTGGAAAAATTCATTAAACCGCCGGTTTTTTCTGCCGATAAATTAAAGACTCTCGCAGCGAAGCTGATTTCCGCGATTGAAAAAATTGACGGCTGCGAACTGGTTTCGCCGAAAGAAAATTGTTTGGCGAGCACGATTTCCTTCGTCGTGCGCGGCGCGGACAGCATTGCGTTGCTCGCGGGTATGGATGTCGAAGGCATTTGCGCGTCGAGCGGCTCGGCATGTTCTGCCGGTTCAATTGAGCCGAGCCACGTCATTCTCGCGATTGGAAAAACGGATTCTGCAAATTCACTCGTGCGCTTTTCGCTTGGCCGCGATTCAACGGAAAGTGAGGTGGATTTTGTGATTTCCGTTTTGCCGGAAGTGATTCAGCGCGCGCAAATTGGAAAAT
>JAMFSG010000432.1 GCA_026225155.1 Verrucomicrobiota bacterium | reverse complement strand
GGATGCCGTCAATGATGCTCGCATGATTCAATTCGTCGGAAATGATCGCGTCTTCCGCGCCAAGCAACGTCTCGAACAAACCGCCGTTCGCATCAAAACAGGAGCCGTAAAGGATCGTGTCTTCCGTGCCGAGAAATTCGCTCAACTTTTTTTCAAGCTGTTTGTGGACGCCCTGCGTGCCGCAAATAAAACGGACGCTCGCCAAGCCGTAACCCCATTTTTCGATGGCGTCTTTCGACGCGGCTTGCACGGCGGGATGTTGCGCGAGGCCGAGATAATTATTCGCGCACAAATTCAGCACCGGCGCGCCGTCAGCGACGCGAACCATCGTGCCTTGCGGCGTGCTGATGACGCGTTCGTTTTTGTAAGTGCCGGCTTTGCGGATGTCGGCGAGTTGCGTTTCGAGATGCGATTTGAAATTGGTGAACATAAAAAATTCCGGTCAACTTGGATTTATTTAGTCAGTTGTCGCTTCAGAATTGAAATTTATTTTAGCTGTCGGCAAACCAGACGTTGTCGCCGAAATGGAAATTTTTCCGGCCGAGTTTCCCGCCTGCAACAACATCGTCGCGACGCCAGCTTCGGCTTTTACATCGGTCGGACTAATTATTTTTCCGTCACCATTCAAATCAAAATGAACCGGCAAACCGGCGGTCGGCACAACTTCGCTATTTTCATCAATGATTTCAGCGCGCACAAAAACAGCGTCCGTTCCGTCGGCCACCAATTCACGACCCAAAGTTTCCACGGTTAATTTTAATTTCACCGGCGCGCCGGGCGTGTGGCGGATAAATTCGCAAACGCGTTTGCCTTTGAGGTAGCCGATGGCTTTCAATTCGCCCGCCGCAAACGGCACGGGCGCGAAGGTGAACGGCGGATGATCGAGATTCCGGCAATTACCTCCATCAAACATCGAGAGCAGTTTTTGATCGCCGGAATTTTGCGTGCTCGCGGCGGAATTTTTTTCGTCGTCGTGCACGTTTTTGCCTTTCGTCATATACATCGGATCGGCTTCGGGATGCCAGACGCCGTATTCGGAATCCGGCCCGGAATCCGGTTTTTGCCGCGCGATGGTTTTGCCGTTGAGTTGTAATTCCACTTCGTCGCAATTGGCGAACACGACAACCTTCGTCGGCGACGGACGCGGCGTCCAATAGTTGGCGATAAAAACCATCGGCTGCAAACTCTGCTGGCTTTGGAAAAAGTAGTAAGAAAATTTTGGCAGGTGGAAATAATCCAGCACGCCGCAGCGGCTGATGGGATTTTCTTCGCTGCAACCGCGCGCGTGATCCACACCGACCCACGCGCAATCGCCAATCAACCAATCCCAACCGGAATTTTGATTGTGCGCCCAGAGAAAATTCCACGCCTGCAATAACTGCGCATTTTCGCCGTCGCCGATGCGGATGCGTGTCGTGCTGTGTTCGCCGCCGAATTCGTAGTCGCCATATTCGCGGGCGAACGAGCGTTTGCGATTTTCAAAACCCGGCGCGGCGCCGCGCATATACGGATCGCTCCAGCCGGCATAAGGCACGTCGTAATAACTCACGTCTTTGCTCGCGTAAGAATCGCCGGAGACAAAAAATTGATCGCCAGGATATTCTTCGCGGGCGATACGCGCGCATTCGGCGTAAAATTTTTCGTGGCCGTAAGTTTCGTTCAGGCTGACTTCCCACATGATCGCGCTCGGATGATTGCGATGCCAGCGCACCATTTCGCGGATGTCCTGTTTTGCGAGGCCGGTAAAATTGGTATCGCGACTGAAAGATTGCCAACCCGGCGTGCAAACCGAAACCATCAAGCCGAGTTCATCGCAAGCATCCATGACGGCTTGCGATTGTGGATAATGTGCGAGGCGCAGAAAATTGAAACCAGCTTCTTTCAACCGTTTCAAGTCGCGATACTGTGCATTGTCGGGATTCGCGTTGCCGAGCCACGGAAAATCCTGGTGGCGATTCGCGCCGCGGATGGTCAGCGGCTCGCCATTTAGAACAAATCCTAATTTATCATCGTAAGCCAAAGTGCGGATGCCAAAGCGCGTGTTATTAGTCTGGATAACTTTGCCTGCGCGCAGCAATTCTGTTTTAAGCGTGTAAAGAAATGGATGGTCAGGACTCCAGAGTTGAGGTTTTGGAACGGATATGTTAGAGGCGAATTCAAAATCATTGCCGGCGGAAATGTTGATTGAATCAACGATTGTAGAAGTTACTGATTTTCCTTTTGTATTAAGAATCGAAAACCGGATTTCAGCGGCGACGGAATTAGTGAAATCATTTTGCGCGTCGGCTTGAACTGAAATAATCGCATTCGTAGTGTTCGCCGATTCGGTGCGGATGAAAACGCCGCCGCCGGCAACATGGCCGGCTTCAAACACATCCGAGATATGCAGTGGATCAGTTACCAACAAAATAGCATCGCGATAGAGTCCGCCTTGATAAGTGAAATCAAGATTCGCCAGCGGCTTCCCCGGCGGCACATCATGCATGTCGCGGTTATCGAGTCGCACGGCGATAACATTATCAGAATCCCAATTTAGTTCAGAAGTAAGATCAACAATAAATGGCAAGTAACCGCCTTTGTGAATGGTCAGTAACTTTCCATTCAACCAGACTTCTGCCACTTGCATCGCACCGTCAAAACGAAGCTGGATTTTTTTATCGCGCCAGTCGGGTTCCACATGAAAATGCTTATGATACCAGCACAAGCCCTGATAATGATGTTCGACGGCGTCCGGCTGCTCGATTCTGGGAGTGTGCGGCAATGAAACCGATTCCCAGTTAGTATCATCGGCATTAGTCTCCGTGTCGCCCAAGTAGAATTTCCAGCCTTGATTCCACAAGTGCGCACTAGAATCGGATAAGTCTGCTGCCATCAACACTAACGGCAGACAAATGGCTATAATTACTGCGAAATAAATGGCTTTGAGATTCACAATTTAGTCGCGGGCAAATTTTTTTATCAAGGCAACCATGATTTCGGAAAATCTGCGGGCGGATTTTCGGTTGTCGGGCGGGTGAATTTTTCGCCGAACTTGGTGGAGCCGGGAATGAAGCCGCCGTTGGACAGGAAAAATTGTCCATCTTCAACGCCCATGAAACGATCCAAGCGGTCATGTTTGCCGGTCGGATCGTGGCTGAAAGTGGCGACGGTTTGTTCGTGCCATTGGCCGTCGGCGGTGAGAATCCATTGGTTGCCGTAACGCGCTTTGCGTTGCAAGTAGCCATTATCACCAACAAAGTCTTCGCAGAAGCTGTAAAGGCCGTGCAAGTAAGTGCCGTCGTTCGGCGCCTTCCAACTGGCGATCAACATCCACGCTTTTTTGTCGGGATGAAAGTAATAACCAGAGTAAATGGTATAGTTAGTGTCAACCGGTTTGGAAGTAACTAAGAAGCGTTGTTTCTCGCCGGTCTTCCATTGATAGGTTAGATGGCTGTGTCCGCCCGTGCCTTCGTTGCCGAAATCGCCGGCGTCCACGCCTTCGCCTTTGGCGACGAGAGTAGTCCGGTCTTTGGCGGCGACTTTGCTGCGACTTACCGCTTCATTGCCACTGTCCCAAACGCTAAAGATGATACGGCGTTCGGTCGGGCTGTTGACTTGCATCCCGAAGTAGCCGCGATGAAAACCGCAGGCCATGAAGTAAGTCCAGATCGGGTCTTCGACGGCGGTGACTTCGCAGTAGAACGCAGTTATATTGGTGAACCCGGACGTGGGATAAGTCAGATGAACCGAGGCGGCGTTGATGCGTTCTTTCAGATTGAAATGCGCGCCGGTGGCGGCGGTTCCGTCAAGAATGAGTGCTTCGACATCATCGCGTTGCAGCCCGACATCATTGAGCGATTCGAGCGTGAAGCGTTGGTAGCCTGAATTAGTGATGTCGAAAGAACCGAAAGTAATGGTTGTTAAATCACCATTAGTTCCGGCGGCGCTGGCGTCCGATGATTTTCCAGCGACGGTCAGGCGCAACTTAGTCGTCGCATTGATTGGCAAATGCAAGGCGATGGAACAATCCAATGCGCCGGGATTTTTGATTTCGCCGAACCAGGAAATTTTCAGCGGCGAACCTTTTTCGCCCGTGCCGTCAACGGGCGTTTCGCTGTGCGGATCCATGTCGAAATAGGACGTGAAACCGGGCACGCGCAGTTCAGTTTGCGCGTGCGCCGTCAGGCAAAGCAATAAAGCAAAGATAAAACAAATGGCAGGGCAAAGCTGCTGCTTTGCCGACTTATGGCCAGACGCTTTCTTTGCAACTTCAAAATTGGGGCGGAGCGGCAGCTCCGCCCTACCGTTTATTAGATTAGTTGCGGCAGGTAGTTGTAACTTCATATAAGTTGACAGAGACGGCGCATAAGTCGTGTAAGTTACGGTTTATCTCGCCAATGAAGGATTACTTTGCCGCACTGGCCGGCCAGCATGGCTTGAAAACCTTTTTCAAATTCCGTGTAATGAAAACGATGAGTAATAACTGGGCGGAGATTCAATCCGTTTTCCAGCATGACGGACATCATATACCACGTCTCATACATTTCACGGCCGTAAATGCCTTTGATCGTGAGCATGTTGAAGACGACTTTGTTCCAATCAATCGCGATCTGCTCCGACGGAATGCCGAGCATGGCGATTTTTCCGCCATGGCACATATTATCAATC
>JAMFSG010000431.1 GCA_026225155.1 Verrucomicrobiota bacterium | reverse complement strand
AGTCGTTATCGCGCAGCGTGCAGCGGCGTCAACCAATTCAAAAGTCACCGATTTTGCTTCGACGACATCGGCCACGAGCATTCCCGCTTTTGACACCAGCTTGCCGGAGCAAACTGTGGTGCTGACGAATGCGACGGCGCGTTACACGTTCACTTCGCGCGGCGGCGGTTTGAAAGAAATCGAATTGCTGAAATATCCTGAAACGATTTCCGCGCGCTGGCGGAGGGAAAATGAAAGTGCGAGCAACGGCGTGGCGACTTTGAACACGCACGCGGCGGTGCCCGTTTTGGCGGTGCTGGGCGATCCGAGTTTTGTCGGCGATGGCAATTTCATTTTGACGCAAACCGGCGGCGACAGCGTCCGCGCGGAAAAAGATTTTGCTGATGGCTTGATTCTCACGAAGGAATTTCGTTTGAGTTCCAACTATCTCGTGGATGCGAGCGTGAGCTGGAAAAATAATTCCGACAAGCCGCTTGCATTGCCCGCGCAGGAATATGTCGTCGGCACGGCGACGCCGATGGACGTGGACGACAATGGAATGTATCTCGGCTCGATGTGGAGCGACGGCAAAACTTACATTGACACGCCGGTGACTTATTTCAGCACAAACACGAGCACGTTCGGCATCATCCCGCGCAAACCGACGCCGGATTTTCACGCGGGCAACGGCGACGTTTTTTGGGCGGCGGCGCATAATCAGTTTTTCGCACTGCTGGCGATGACGCCGACGAATGCGCCGGCGCAGGCAGTTTTCGCGCTGCCGATCACGCTGCCGCAATTTGTGGACGCGCAGCAAAATCCGGTTCTGCCGCGCGGAATCCAAACGGCGCTGGTTTATCCGGCGCAGACATTGACGGCGAATTCGACGGCGACGCGGCAAATCACCTTGTTCGCCGGGCCGAAGGAATTTCGCACGCTATCGGTCATCGGTGATCAATTCCAAAATCACGCGGAGCTGGCGATGAATTTCGGCACGGGTTATTCGGGTTTTTGGGGCATCGGAACTTTCTTCGCGAAGCTGCTGCTTTCGGGGATGAACTGGCTGCATGACACGTTGAAAATCAGCTACGGCTGGACGATCGTGGTGATCACAATCTTGATGCGCGTGATCTTCTGGCCCTTGACGGCGATCAGTCTGCGCTCGGCCAAAAAAATGCAGGCGCTCGCGCCGGAAGTAAAAGCGCTCAAGGAAAAATATAAGGATGACCAGCAGAAATTCACGCAGAAGCAGATGGAGCTTTGGAAGAAAAACAAAGTCAATCCGATGAGCGGTTGTCTGCCGATGTTGGTCCAAATGCCGGTGTTCTTCGGCTTTCTCGCGATGATCCGCTGCGCGATCGAACTGCGCGGCGCACATTGGTTGTGGGTCGCAGATTTGACGAAGCCGGACACGGTTTTCATGATTCCCGGCATCAATTTTCCGTTCAACTTATTGCCGCTGCTGATGGTCGGCACGATGGTTTGGCAGGCGCATTTGCAACCGGCATCGCCCGGCATGGACGCATCGCAGCAAAAAATGATGCGCTACATGCCGCTGATGTTTTTGCTGTTCCTGTATAATTATTCGTCCGGTATGGCGCTTTACATGACCGTCAGCACGCTGGCCGGTGTCTTGCAAACCAGGTTGACGCGTATCAACGCCGCGCCCGTGCCGACTTCAACCTTGAAGCCGATATCGCAATCAAAAAAATAATTTTATGGCAACGCCACCCAAAGAAGTCGTGGAAAAAATCCTCACATCGCTCGGTTTTGCCGTGACGATTGAGGCGCATGAATTGGAAGAAGGTCTGCTGCTCGATGTCAAAACAGAAGACTCGGGACGGCTCATCGGGCGGCAAGGCCAGACGCTTGCGGACCTGCAATATCTGACGAACCGGATTTTATTTCAGCAAGACCAGAACGCGCCGAAAGTCACCGTGGATGTCGGCGGCTACCGTTTGCAGGCGCGCGACGCGCTCGTGAAAAAAGCCAAGGACGCCGCCGACAAAGTCCGTCGTTGGGGCGACGCCGTGGAACTCGAACCGCTCGGCTCTTTCGACCGTCGCATCGTGCACCAAGCCTTGCGCGACGATCCTGAGGTAGAAACCCACAGCGTTGAAGTGGACGGCACGGAAAAGAAAGTTTTGATTTTGCGGCCAAAAAATCGGTGAAATTTTCTTTGTGGGTGGGGCGAGCGTCCCCGCGAGCCGACGCAACCAAAGTTCCAAGCGATGCCGAGGACGCTCGCCCCACCCATCACAACCAATTTGTCTGCCTCCGCAAAAGCCATCACAAAATAAAAAAGCGCGGACAAAATGTCCGCGCTGAATTTTTTTAGCAACCATTATTGGTCGAGCACTTTTAACGTATATTTCTGCGAAGACTCGCTGTTCGGTTTCGGCGCATTGCCAAAACTATTGTAGAGATAATCAAATTTGAAGCGATAGGTCACCGCGCTTTCCGTCGGCGGAACTGGCAGCAAACCTTCCCAACGATTTTCCACGACCGGCACCGCGCGCAGCGGATACGACTGGCCGTTCGCCAAAACATAAGGCTGGATGCTGTCCCAACGCAAAGCCTGCTGCTGCGAATGAAAAATAACTTCGACCGGATAAAGGTTGTTCGCATTGCGCGGCTGTTCATTGGGCGTCAAGCGCGTGAACGTGCCCGTGGCGCAACCAGCGAGCAACAAGACCGGCAAAAGCAATAAAACTTTTTTCAAAATCATCGTTCCAGCGTTGCAAAATAAAGCCGCATTGTAAAGTTTGGATTTCCGCGCTTGAACGGTCATTTCATTTCCGCTATCAGTCTGCGCATGAATCCCCCGAGCCAAGTTTCACCGGCGGCCACGAAGTATCGCTGGGTTATTTGCGGACTATTATTTTGGGTGACGACGGCGAACTACATTGACCGCGGCGTCTTCGGCAACCTCGCGCCGGAACTGGAAAAAACCATCGGCTGGACGAGCGAACAATATTGGGACATGCAGGTCGCGTTCAATGCCGCCTACGCCGTCAGCCTGCTCGTGATGGGCCGCGTCATGGACATCCTGGGTTTGCGCTGGGGCTTCGTGCTGGCGTGCGCGCTTTGGGGTTTGGCTTCGATGGCGCATGCGTTCGCCCCGGAAATCGGCGGAATTTTCGGCAGCGCCGTCACCGGGTTTTTCATCTGCCGCATTTTGCTCGGCTTTGGCGAAGGCGGAAATTTTCCCGCCGCGATCAAGACCACCGCCGAATGGTTTCCGAAAAGCGAACGTGCGCTGGCGACGGGCTTGTTCAATTCCGGCTCGAACGTCGGCGGGATTTTGGTGCCGTGGGGACTGCCGTTCATCGTCGCGCAATTTTCCGCGCTCACCCTCGGTGGCGTGGTCATCGGCTGGCGCGGCGCGTTTGTCATCACGGCGGTCATTGACCTGTGCTGGATTTTTGCGTGGCTCGCGATCTACAAAAAGCCGGAGCAACATCCGCGCGTGAATGCTGCCGAACTTGCCATCATCCAAAACGAACCCGCCGAGCCGACGGTGAAAATTCCGTGGCGCAAATTGTTGCCGCACCGGCAGACGTGGGCGTTCTGCGTGGCCAAAGGCATGACCGATTGTTTCTGGTGGTTTTATTTGTTTGGCTCGCCAGATTTTTTCAACAAGAAATTCGGCCTCGGCCCGGACGACCGCAAATATATGATCATGTTGATTTACGTCGTCGCCTCGGTCGGCAGCATCGCAGGCGGCTGGCTCGCGGGAAAATTCATGCAGCAAGGCTGGAGCGTCAACCGCGCGCGCAAAACGACTTTGTTCATTTGCGCCGCCTGTGTGTTGCCCGTCGTATATTCCGCCATCACGGATAATAAATGGATTGCCGCCGTGCTCATCACCATCGCCGCCTCGGCGCATCAAGCGTGGTCGGCCAATGCCTTCAGCCTCGCGGGCGACATGTTTCCCAAGCGCGTCGTCGGTTCTGTCACCGGCCTCGGCGGCATGATGGGCGCAGTCGGCGGCATTGTGCTTTTTTTTGTCACCGGCAAAGTGCTGAAAGCCACCGGCAATTATCTGCCCGTGTTCATCCTGGCGAGCCTCGCCTATGCCACCGCGCTGCTCATTATCCATCTGCTCGCGCCAAAGCTTGAACCCGCGAAAATTGACGTGCCAAAAACCGCGTAAAAAAACAGAAACAAAAAGCCCGTTGAAAGTAAAATTTCAACGGGCGGAATTTTTCAACTTTGTTTCCTTTGTTGGCTTCTGTAGAAAAATCAAATCGTCATCGCATCGAAACCGCCATCCACAACCAATTCCGTTCCCGTGATGAAACTGCCCGCGTCCGAGGCGAGCAACAACGTTGCGCCGATGAGTTCGCTCGCGTCGCCAAAACGTTTCATCGGCGTCTTGCCCATGATCTGCGCCACGCGTTCAGGATTCAGAACTTTGCGGTTTTGTTCCGCCGGAAAAAATCCGGGCACCAAAATGTTGACGCGCACGCCACTCGTCGCCCATTCGCGCGCGAGGTTTTTTGAGATATTGTGCACCGCCGCTTTCGACGCCGAATAAGTGAAAACGCGCGACAACGGATTCAATCCCGACGCCGAGCCGAGATTGATGATGCTGCCCGATTTTTGCTCGACCATGTGTTTGCCAAAAATCTGGCAGCCGAGGATCAATCCTTTCAAATTCACGGTGATGATCTTGTCGAACTCGTCTTCCGTGATGTCAAAAAACGGCGTCGGCGAATTGACGCCCGCGCCGTTCACCAGAACATCCACGCGACCCAGTTTTGTCAAAACATCCGCGAGCAGTTTTTGCAAACCAACTTTGGAAGTCGCGTCGCACGGAAAAAAATCCGCCCTGCCGCCGTCTTTCGCGATTTTTTCCAAACGCACTTTCGCCTTGGTCTCATCGCGTCCAACGATTGCAACCGCTGCGCCCGCCGCCGCCAAACCTTCCGCCATCGCGCCGCACAACTCGCCCGTGCCGCCGATGACGACAGCTACTTTGCCCTTGAGTGAAAAAAGTTCCGCTGGAGTTTTCATAAATTCGTAATTTGTGATTCGTTGAATCGTTACATCGTTTTCCGATTTAACACTTCAACGCTGCACCCGCGCACTGCCGCCGCCGAAAGTTTTTTCCACTTCCTTGCGCGTGGCCATGCTCGTATCGCCTGGCGTCGTCGAAGCGAGTGCGCCGTGCGCGGCGCCGTATTCCACGGCCTTCTGCGCGTCGTTGAATTCAAGGAAACCGAATTGCAATCCGCTCGCGAAACTGTCGCCGCCGCCGACGCGGTCCAAAATTTCCAGTTCGAGATATTTGCGGCTCTCGTGAAATTTTCCGTCGTGCCAGAGAATCGCGCTCCAATCATTTTTCGTCGCGGTGATGACGCGACGCAACGTCGTCGCGGCCACTTTGAAATTCGGAAATTCTTTCACCGCCGTCTCAATCATCGCCTTAAACGCATCCGTCTCGATGTGACTCAAGCTGTGATCCGCGCCCTTCACTTCGAAGCCGAGCGACGCCGTAAAATCTTCTTCGTTGCCGATCATCACGTCCACATATTTGGCGATCTCGCGATTCACTTCCTGCGCTTTTTTCAAACCGCCGATGGATTTCCACAGCGACGGACGATAATTCAAATCGTAACTGACCGCGACGCCATGTTTCTTTGCGGCCTTCACCGCTTCGATCGTCAACGCTGCCGTCGTTTCGGACAACGCGGCGAAAATTCCGCCGGTGTGCAGCCAGCGCGTGCCGATTTTTCCAAAAATATTTTCCCAATCGAAATCGCCGGGCTTCAATTGCGCCGCCGCCGAATTGCCGCGATCTGGCACGCCGACCGCGCCGCGAATGCCAAAACCGCGTTCGGTGAAATTCAAACCATTGCGCACGCTGCGGCCAATCCCATCATCCTCGCGCCATTTGATGAAGTCTGTGTCCACGCCGCCCTGCATGATGAAATCTTCGATGAGATGGCCGACTTCGTTATCCACGAACGCGGTGCAGACGGCGGTCTTGTAGCCGAAACATTTTCGCAAACCGCGCGAAGTATTGTATTCGCCGCCGCCTTCCCACGCGGTGAAATTGCGCGCGGTGCGGGTGCGTCCTTCGCCGGGGTCAAGCCGCAGCATGACTTCGCCGAGCGAAATCTGGTCGTATTTGCAGGTGGATTTGTTGCGTAATTGAATGCTCATAATAAAATTTTTTATCCGCGAATTACGCTAATTTTCACGAATTATTTTTTGAATCAAATTCGCGTCCATTCGCGAAATTAGCGGATTCATTTTTTAACTTATACTTGCACCGATTTGAATTCAGCCAAATTCCAAACGGCTTCGCCGACCTCGTGCGCGAGATGATTCAGTTCCTCGATCTCCGCTTTTGTGAAAAGCAACCCGCCGTGTTTCTTCGACAGTTCGCCCCAGCGCGCTTCCGGCTGGCCGGGCAACATGCACTTCTCGTTGCCGTGACCGAGCACGTCTTCGATGATCGCCTTTACGTTCTGGATTTGCGAACGGCCTTTGACGTAGTCGTTGCCCTTCATCGCGTCGGGATGGATGACTTGAAAATAAAACGTCGAGCCGCGTTTCTCGCCTTCGCCGCCGCGCGACGTGCCGCGGATTTCCGGCAGCGAACCGCCGATGTAACCCGCGTAAAGTTCGTCAATCAAACCGAGGCCATAGCCCTTGTGCGCGCCGAATGGCAGCAACGCGACGGCTTTGTTCGGATCGGTCGTCGGATTGCCTTCGGCATCCACGGCGGCACCGGGCGGAAGCTGTTTGCCTTCGCGTTTCATCACTTGCACGCGGCCCATCGCGATGGTCGAGGTCGCCCAGTCGATCACGATGGGAAAACCGATCGCGTCCTGCGTCGGGAACGCCCATGAATGTGGGTTCGTGCCCATCGTCGGCGTTTTGCCGCCGAACGGCACGACTTCGGACGTGGCCGACGTGCAGTTCGTATAGGCGAGGTAGCCATTGAGCGCGGCGTCCATCACATAGCCGCCGCCCCAGAGATAATGCGTCGCGTTGTCCACGCTGACCATGCCCACGCCGAATTTGTCGGCGAGCTTCATGCAGGTGTCCATCGCCT
>JAMFSG010000430.1 GCA_026225155.1 Verrucomicrobiota bacterium | reverse complement strand
CAAAGCTTTGCCAGCCCAAGTCTCTGCTCCTGTCCAACCATTTGCCCCCATCAAATCCACCAAGGTTTCTCCAACCGAACGAAATGGTCCGGTTGGTTCAGGCCACTCAAAAAATTCCGCATCGCGCGGCTGCAAGGCGACAAGAATAAAACGTGGTCGTAATTGTGAGACACCAAAATCAGCCGCTTGAAGAACTTTCCATTCTGGCTGGTATCCAAATTTTGAAAGTTTAGCCATCAATGCACGGCGGTAATCTTCGAACTTTGCAGAAGCTAGGCCGGGAACATTCTCTAAAAGCACAGCTCTCGGACGAATTGTTTTAATAATTTCTAAAGCAGCAGGAAACATATCGCGGTCATCGTCAGCACCAAGCTGCTTGCCTGCGATGCTGAAAGGCGGGCATGGAACACCGCCAGCAATTAAATCTATTCCCGAATAATCTTGAGAACGGAAATTACGAATGTCGTCTTCAACCACTTTCCAGTGAGGCCGATTTGTTCGGAGTGTTGTGCAATAATGCGGTTCGTATTCAACTGCTGCGACATGATGAAAGCCAGCCATCTCCAAACCAAGTGCTTGACCCCCACCCCCTGCACATAATTCAATCGCAGTAAAACTCATCGGAGCAGTCTTTCATTTTTTGAAATTATTTTCATCCAAAATCTGTCCAAACATGACTGTAATATTGTAGCTGGCAAGTCTACGCGTAATAAAATGAGAGCGGGAAGCACTTTGCTTTACTATAGAACAGACTTGGGCTCGACGGAGTCTCGCCCCACCAGAAGTTATTTTACTCCGGCATCTTCATCACGTCCGGGCCGTTCATCGGCGACGGATTTTTGATGGAAGCGCGGACGCCTTTGACGTCGTCAGCAGTGACCGCTTCGGCTTTGTTACCCCACGAACTGCGGATGTAAGTCAGCACGGAAGCGAGATCGGAATCGGACAACGCCGCACCCATCGCGGCCATGGACATATTCCAATCTTTGCCTTCGACTTTGATTCCGCCGGTCACACCGAGCAACGGAATATGCGCGAGGCGGCTCACGCCTTTGGCGATGACAAATTCCGAACCGGCGAGCGGTGGGGCTTGACCAGGTTTGCCGGCACCATCCGTGCCGTGGCAGAGGCCGCAGACTTGTTCGTAAACTTGTTTGCCCCGTGCGAGCTGGGCGGCGGCACCGGATTTCGGCTGATACAGATCCACTTCATCCACGCTGCCGTAGGGCGCATAGACTTTCGCGCTGAACCAGCCGCTGTGATGGTCGAAAAAGACGGCACCGAGATAGATCAGCACGAGCGTGACGGCGAAAATCCACATCGGCACGGTCGAACGCGTCGCCGTGGGTTCAGCGTTGGACGGGGTGGAACAGGATTTATTTTCGTCGCTCATTTGGTGGCGGGAGCATTGGTGGCAGGCGTCGGCGGCGTGAACGGCGCTTCATACAGCGGCGCATCGGCGCGCAAGCTCACAAGATACGCCGCGAGCTGTTTCGCCTCCGGTTTCGGCACGACTTCGTAACCGGCGGCGGGCGCAAATTCGGGCGGCAGATTCAAGGCGTCGGGCGAAGGCGTTTCGCCGATCTTGTGGACTTCAAACAAAAACTTGAACGACGGCATCGCCGAATCTTTCGTCACGCTTTGCGGCGCGTAAAGGTGCAGCAATTGCAGATTGGCATCCGGCAGACGCGCACCGACATTCGCCAAATCCGGTCCAGCGCGCAGGCTGCCGAGTTGCACGGGATAATCGTAAAGGTAATCCGCCGCGACGCTGTGGCGCACGCCCCAGCCGCGGGAAATATCGCCGCCGGTGGGGACGATGTGTGTCTCAACTTTTCCGGTAGCCGCAGTAATTTTGTCGGAAATAGCAGATGCTTCGCCTTCGGTAACTCCGGAAAAAACAGCGTAAGGTTGGCCTGGTAGTCCAATATAAGGATCAGATTGCAAATGATCTTTTTGTGAAATATCTGAAATGGCTTCGAGGACTTTTTGCCTATCTTTGCTGCTTATCAAAACCACATCACATGCGACGCCATCTTGTTGAATCTGTTCCGTGTGGCACGCGGCGCAACCGTTGGCGCGATAGACTTGCAAGCCGAGCGTCGCTTCACCGGCGCGTTGGATCGGATAGTCATCGGAACCGTTCAAGACGGTCGTGAGTTTTTCGCGACCGAGTTGCAGCGACGAGCCGAGCACAAAACCCGTCCACGATGCGCCGAGCGCGATGAACGCGGCGAAGAAAACGACGAGACCGTTTTTCACGATTTCACCTCCGAAGTTTCCAGCGGCGCAGTCACGGCGGCGAACACCGTTTTGGCCAGCGCGATTTTCCACTTGATCGTCATCACAAAAATATTCGCGGCGAACAGCAAACTGCCGAGCAGCAAGAAAAATAAGCCCAGCGTGCTGACGCGCAAGGCGGGCAGCGCGGCGGCAAAATTGTAATCATGCAAGCCTTGTTCAATGCCGCCGACGGCCAGCGAACCGACCAACAGCAAAACGCCGAGCATGAACAGCCAATGTTGCAGACGGACAAATTTCGGGAACGGCAGCGCAAATCCCAGGACGCGCGGCAGCAATTCGTAAGCGCCGCCGAGAACGACGATCGCGAAGAAGCCGAAAATCTGCAGTTGCGTTTGCGCGCTGCCGAACCAGGTGAATCCGATCACGCGATTGAAATGCGGGCAGTTCAACGCGATGGTCATCAGCGCAGACAAGAGAAAAGCGACGGTGCCGAATTTGACGTAGCAGAACGGACCGCCTTTGCAGGAAGCGTTCGAGCCACAAATCGTTTTGACAAAGATTATTGCGATCGCGATCAGCGGCATGATCAGCAACGCGGACGTGTAGGAACTCAAGGCCGGATACCACGCGGGCACCGGCGCGCCTTGCGGGATGCCGAGCCAGGTTCCGAACAGGATTAAAGTCCAGAACGCGAATTGGGCGTAGAAGCGGCTATGCAATGGCTTGCCCGCGAGTTTCGGCAGGAAATAAAACGCGAGGCCGAGGCCGACGAGCGCGAACCAGACGAACAGCAGATTGTTCACATACCACCAATTGATGACGGCTTGCGCGGCACCACGCACCGGCCAGACGACGAGAAAAATATTGGCCGTTGAATAAATCCACGGAAACCAGAGCAACGCGGCGAGCAGAAACCAGTGCGACGGATAGAGTTCGCGTTCCTGCCGTTGGCCGAACGTGGCGGCGGCGGAAATGGCGATCAAAATAAAAGCCGCAAGCAACAACGGAAAAACGAGGCGCGGAAATTCCAGCCACGCGAAGCCGGTGCTGTGGCCGGTCAAAATGCCGATGAGGCCAAGAAGCACGCCGAAATGCCAGATGTTCGCGGCGACGACGGGCACGAGCGGCAGGACGAGTTCAGCGCGGCTCAAGCGCGCCAAAACCCAGAGCACGACGCCGAGCGACGCGGGAATCGCAAAACCATAAACGATCAAATCATTCGCGGCGGCGGAAACATGGCCGTAAGTCAAAAGCGAGCAACCGGCGAACATTTCCGGCTTATGAAAGGTCAACGAGGCGATGATCGCGAACACGAGGCCAAGGACGAGCCACAGTGCGCCGCCGCCGAACAGCACGAGCGACGGCACGCGACACGAGGCGTCAATCTTCGCGTTGCTCAAATTTTCTGTTTCGTTCACGTTCATTCAAAGGCGCTGGGTTTCGCGGGACGGGTCGGCGCAGGCGCGGCGGCTTTTTTGGCGCGCGCAATCAGATCGGCGCGGGCGGCGGCAGGATCTTGCCATGCCTGTTCGGTTTTTTGGATCGCCAGTTCGATCGGTAAGCGCACGATGCTGCGTGACTGATCCGCCCAAGTGACGGAAGTCAAATTAGTGGTTTCGGTCGCGCGGATTTGCGCAAGCGCTTTGCTGCGGAGAGCATCTTTATCGGCGTCAAGGTCAGGAACAGTGGTCAGCAATTTTGCGGCGACGGTCAGCACGATGAAAAGAATGCTGCCGACGATGAAAGCGATGGCGGCTCCGGAAGCGTTGTTGGCTTTTTGAGGAGTCATTGGTTACCTCCAGCGTTGGTCGCGGGCGTCAAGTCATTGACGAGATTTGCGTTCACGCCCATCGCTTCGAGCAAGCGCGGATCGCGCTGCGGATACGGCGGATTAGAATTGAATTTTTTCAGGAAAACGCGCGCCAAAAATCCGCCCACGAACATCAGCGTGCCGAGCGGCAGCCAGATCCATTTGAAATGATAGCCGTCGGGATGCAGTGCGGGGAAAATATTAAAGCCCAAATCCAGCGCGTGCATCAGCCAAGCCCAGAGGCAGACGGGAATCATTACCTTGAAATTCGTTTTCACCTTCAGCGGCAGCAGCACGAAAAACGGCACGAAGAAATGGCCCAAGATCAAAATCATGCTCAAGCCCCACCAGTTGCCGTGTTCGCGGATGAGATACCAGAACGTTTCTTCGGGCATGTTCGCGTTCCAGACGACGAAGTATTGCGCGAATTCCGTGTAGGCGGAAAACAGCGTGAAGCCGAAGAACAGCACGCCTACGTAATAGAAATAATTTTCCTGCAACAGGCCGTTCAAAATGCGCTGGCGATACAAAATCGCCGCGATGATGTAAACCGTCGCCAACGCGATCCACACGCAATCGGAAAAGAAATAGACGCCGTAGATGCAAGAGAAAAATTGATACGACGTCGCCTTCATCCAGAGCACGCCGGAGAAAGTCAGCAGGAACGAAGTCACCACAATACCCCAGCCGGAATGAAAACTCATCTTGTGCGTCAATGCCGCTGCGCCGGTTTTATCCTGTTGCAATGAAAGTGAACTCAAGCGTGACGACAAAAACCAGACGATGGCAAAAAAGATCGCGGACGTGATGAAAAATCCAGGCATCGTGAAAACCGGCGATTTGGCGGCGACGAGATTATTCACCGCCGGATCGAGGTTCATCCACTTGTAAATGTGTTTTGCAAAAATCGCGACGGGCAAAAACATCACGACCAGCGGCCAGCCAAGCAGCGAGGCGATGTGTTCGGAAAAACGGCGGATGCCGACCGACCACCCTGCTCCGGTCAGATGATGGATCATCACCAGAAACAACGCGCCAAGCGCGAGGCTGTAAAAGAACATGAACGCGAGCAGCCAGGAAAAACCGAATTCCTGAAAGTCATTTTTGTAGCCGCTGAGGGCGAGACCGATGACTGACAAGATTCCGCCGACGACCATGAAAAAGGCCGGCAAACAGCTCCAGCCGGAAATGTCCAGCGGCGGCGGCAAATGATTTTTTCCGTGGTTTGAACTCATGTCATTTATTCAAAGTCGCCTGTTGCTCGGGCGTCAGGTCGTCCACCGAACCGAGCGTGCTCAATTGCAATGCGCGCAGATACGCGATGATCGCCCAACGATCTTCGGCGGGAACGATCGGGCCATACGCACCCATCAAACCTTTGCCCTGCGTCACCGTGTTGAAAATCTCGCCATCGGTCATTTCGATGATGCGCGCGTCGTGAAGGTTCGCGACCGCCGGCATGACGCCGATGGCTTTGGTGATGCCGTTGCCGTCGCCCAATTTTCCGTGGCACGGCGAACAATAAATGTCAAAGCGTTCATGTCCGCGCGCCAACAAAACGCCGGTCACTTTCAGCGGATTCGTCGCGACAAAATTCGTCGTGCCGACCGAATGTCCGGTGTTGACCGGCGAATCTTCAAAACGATAAACATCGCCGTCCGCCGTTTGGATCGGTTCGCTGCGCGGAATGGTTCCGGCGGGCGCGAGTTGTGAGCTGAGACCGTTCGCAAAAAATGCGAATGGCTTTTGCGGACGCAATTTCGGCTGGCGATCCATGCCGGGCATATAGCGGTCAGAATAAATTTCCACCGGCGGTCTGTGCGAGATGCGACCGGGCAATCCGAGGATGCCGCCGATCGCCGCGCCAATCGCCGCTCCGATCAATAAAAATGAAATGACGTAGCGCATCAGTCTTCGTCCTCCACAACGGTGATTTTCGCGCCGCCGATCTGTTCAAGCAATTTGCTGGTTTCCGCGACGGAGAATTTTTCGTCCTGCGAACCGATGACCATGATGAATTTATCGCGCGTCGCCATTTCAAAACGGGCTTTTTTCAAAAGTGGATGGTGCAGACGCGGCAATTGATTGAACGCGAGCATCCCGATAAGCGAGCCGACCGCGCCGCCCATGATCAACATGATGTAAGACGGCACAAAAGTCATCGGCACGCTGAACATCGGTTTGCCGCCGACGATGAGCGGATAATCAAACGCGTTGCTGAACCAGATCAGAAAAGCGACGTTGGCAAACATGAATAAGCCGCCGCCCAACGAAACCCAGCCGACGAGCGAATTGCCGAGTTTCATGACTTGATCCATGCCGTGGATCGGGAACGGCGTGAACGTGTCCCAGCGATTGTAACCGGCATCACGAACTTTTTTCGCGGCGTGCAAAATGGCGGCGGGCGAATCAAATTCCGCCATGACGCCATAAATTTTTTCGTTCGTCGCCACGTCCGTGTTTGCAGTAGCGCTCATTTTTCACCTCCGGTTTTGGCGCCGCCGAGCGGATGATGCGGATCGGCTTCGGGCATCACGCCCTTGACTTCGGAAATGGCGATCATCGGCAAAAATTTCACGAACAACAGATACAGCATGAAAAATGCGCCGAGCGTGCCGATGTAAAGTCCGATGTCCCAGCGCGTCGGCATATATT
>JAMFSG010000429.1 GCA_026225155.1 Verrucomicrobiota bacterium | reverse complement strand
TGAGCAATTCGTTCGGGTGGATCAAAACTCCCAGATGGCCGCCGCCAAAAACGAAGCCGCCGAAGACGCAAAAACAAACGACGCAAATTCCGATGATGATGATCATGGCTGGCTCAAAGTTGCGGGCCGTTTCACGAGACCGGATTCCAATCGCTGCACATAAGCGCGGATCGCCAAGATCGCCTGCGCGTGGATTTGACAGATGCGCGATTCCGTCAATCCAAACGCCTCGGCGATTTCGCGCAAGTGCATGTCTTCAATGTAATAAAGCGCCAAAACTTTCTGCTGGATCGGCGGTAATTCTTTCAGCCGCGCAAAAATCACTTTTTTCAACTCATGCTGCGACGTTTCTTCCACGGGATTTTCCGCCGCCTCGTTGCCGATGATTTCATACAAACTGCCGCCGTCATTTTCGTCCGTGGAATTTAACGCATCGAGACAGACAAACGCTGCCGGTTTTACTTCATTGAGCAAAGAAACATAATCCGCCACGGATATTTTCAGCGCCTTTGCCATCTGCGCGTCCGTCGGCGTTTTACCTAACTGCTGTTCCAGTTGCAATAATGCGGCTTGGATTTTGCGCGCCTTTTCATGGACGGAACGCGGCGCCCAATCCATGCGGCGTAATTCATCCAGCATCGCGCCGCGCACACGCATCCGCGCGTAAGTTTCAAATGAAGTGCCGCACGTCGGATCAAAATTTCGCAACGCCTGCAATAAACCGATCAGCCCGACGCTTTGCAGATCATCGCGATCCACATGGTCGGGCAACGTCATCGCCAGCCGCGCGACGGCGGAAGAAACCAGCGGGAGATATTTTACGACCAGCGCATTTTCAACATCCGGTTCGACTTTCTGCTGATGATAGCGCTGCCACAATTCCTGCGCGCTCGGAATGAGCGCCGCTGGAATCGGATTTAATTCCGCAGAGGATGCAGCAAGGTGATTGGTCATGTTTTCACCACCGGCTTGGTTTTGGCGGGCGGATTGGCCGCCGCATGCCGACGTTGGCGAATGGCGTCGTTCAAACTTTGCAACCAGATGCGGCTCCACCAACGCGTAAGAACCGCGAGCAACAGCGCGGCGACGCATGCCCGCCACAAAGCCGTCGGCCAGGAACACTGCTCCGCCAAGCTCACGCCCGCACCCAGCAGGAACCCGAGGATTGAACCAAGAATAATATGCGACTTCATCGAACCTTAAACCATTGCCCATAGCAAAACATCTGCCAGCAAAACTGCAGCCGCGCATTTTGCGCGAAAAACCCTTTATTCACCGGCGATTTTTTTGCGGAAATAAAAGCGCCGGCTCCGCGCGCCGGAATTCACCGGGAATTTTTTGCCCGGTGCCGAGAAAGCTGATCGGACAATTTGTGCCCAAGACAAAATTCCAAAGTTTCACGCGCCGCTGTTCTTCGTCGAGATGCGTGAAAATAATATCTTCCGGCGCGAACGATTCGAACGCGTGAAATTGCTCGAACAAAATCGAACTTTCGCACGTCGCGTTCAGCACAAGATGAATGTGCGGTTCCGGCAGCAACGCCAGTTGTTCGCGCAACGCCGCGAGCGCATTGGGATTGTGCGTTTCCACGCCCGGCAAATCCACGAGCAGCAAGTCCGCGTTCTGAATCGGCTCGTTCCAAAAACGTTCCGTCGGCACGCCGAGCGATTCGCAATGCAGCGATAAAATTTCCGAAGCGTTCGCTGTTTCGCCATCAAGCCGCCACACGCGCACGCTGTGTTCATTCACCAAAACCGAAGCGACCATCCATTTGCACAGCGCCGTTGTTTTTCCCGAACCAGCGGGGCCGATGAAAACGTGCGGGCGTCTCGTGCCAATCATTTCTTTGCGCGCCTCGCGCCAATGACAGACGACCAAATCGGTGACCGCCGCCCATTCTTTTTCCGGCGTGGCCAATGGATTTTCGCCGTGCAGCACATGAACTTTCTGTTCGAGTTGATCCACGAACATCGGCAAAAGTCCTTTGGATTCGAGCCAGGAAATCGTGCGCCAGCGTCCGTCCGCCGATTTTTGCGTCGGCATTTCCGGCAGGATTTTCGGTTGGTAACGCACGTCTGAATTTTCGTTTCGTGGCGGCGCTTCCTCTTTTTTCTCCACCGCTTTTTCGGGCACGCACGCGGTGACTTCGATTTTTCCGTGCCGTTGCCAGAGCCGCGCAATTCCATCCGGCGGCATTTTGCGCACACTCACGACGACCGCTTCCGGCCCCAGTTCTTCGTGGATTTGGGTCAGCGCGGCATTCGCATCTTTGGCGACAAAAGCGATGAGTTTCACAACTTATTCAACGATGTTCGGAATGACGGCGGCATTTTGAATTTGGATGCGCGAAGGAATTTCCGCATACGACAGCACGGCGAGATTGCTGAACGTGCTCTCAAAAAACCGACGGAACGCGAGACGTAATTGCGGCGCGCACAAGATCACCGGCTGATGGCCGCCGGAAAGCATCTGCTGCACAAATTTCGTGAGCACTTCGACAACGTGCCGCGCCAGTTTCGGTTCGATGATCAGCGCGATTTCCGATGGCGATTGCCGCACGCTTTGCGTCAATTGCTGCTCCAAACGCGGATCAATCGTGATGACGCGCAGGCCGCCGGTTTCATTTTGAAACGGCTTCGTCAATTGCGAACCGAGCGCGCGGCGCGCGTGTTCGGAAAGTTCGTCGGGATTTTTTGTGAACGCCGCATGGTCACCGACCTTTTCCAAAATGCCTGCGAGGTTGCGGATGGAAATTCCCTCGGCCAAAAGATTTTGCAGAATGCGTTGCACCTGCCCGATGCTCAACGGCGTCGGGATCAATTCATTCACGACCGCCGGGTTGGTGAGCTTGAGATTATCAAGCAACACTTGCACGTCCTGCCGCGTCAAAATTTCGTGGCAATGCCGTTTGATCGTTTCCGAAAGATGCGTGACCATGACCGACGGCGCGTCCACGACCGTGTAACCGGCGATCTCCGCATTTTTGCGTTCCATCGTCGTCACCCACGTCGCGGGCAATTGAAAAACCGGTTCGACCGTCGGCATGCCTTTGAGCGTGACCTTGCTGTTCGTCGCGTTCATCGCGAGCCAATGGCCGGGCATCAACTGGCCTTGCGCAAATGGATTGCCCTTGAGCAGAAAACGATATTCGTTCGGACCTAATTGGAGATTGTCACGCAAGCGAATTGGCGGAATCAACATGCCCATGTCCGTCGCGAAATTCCGGCGCACGCCCGTAACGCGTTCCAGCAAATCGCCGCCTTTGCGCGTGTCGGCCATTGTGACCAAGCCGTGACCGAGTTCGATTTGCAACGTATCGAGCGTAAGGAGATTTTCGATTTTGTCCGTGGCTTTGACTTCCGCCGCCGTGGACGCACTCGCGCCGACGGCTTTGGCGTCACCGGTTTTTCCGTGCATACCCATCGCCGCTACTGGCGCATTTGGCGAGTTCAATTCCGGCGTGCCATGACGATGGATGGAATACGAAAGCAAGCCCGTGATGATCGCCAGCGTCAGAAACGGTAACATCGGCAAACCCGGCACCAACGCCATGATTGCAAGCATCACGGAAAGGATGGTCAACGCTTTGGGATAGAATAATAATTGCCGACCAAGTTCGCGGCCGAGATCGTTTTTCGCCGTTGCGCGTGTGATCAAAATACCTGCCGCCGTCGAAGTGATGAGCGCCGGCACTTGTGAAACCAGACCGTCACCAATCGACAAAATCGTGTAGTGCTGCAACGCTTCGCCGACTGTCATGCCTTTTTGTGCGATGCCGATGGCGAAACCGCCGATGACGTTGATGAGCGTGATAAGCAAGGCCGCGATCGCGTCGCCGCGCACGAATTTGCTCGCCCCGTCCATTGAACCGTAAAAATCCGCTTCTTCTTCCAACGCGCGACGACGCGTGCGCGCTTCGACTTCTTTGATCAAACCCGCATTGAGTTCCGCATCAATCGCCATTTGTTTGCCCGGCAATGCATCCAACGTGAAACGCGCCGCGACTTCCGCGATACGCCCCGCGCCCTTGGTGATGACGATGAAATTGATGAGGACGAGAATCAGGAAAATGACGAGGCCGACGACGTAATTCCCTTGAACAACGAAATTTCCGAACGCCTGAATGATGTGACCCGCATAACCGTTCAGCAAAATCAATCGCGTCGAAGCCACGTTCAACGCCAGCCGGTATAACGTGATGAACAGCAGCAAGGTCGGGAATCCGGTAAATTCTGCCGGGGTGCGCAGGTAAAGAATGACCAGTAACGTCAGCAACGAAATGCTGATGCTCGCCGTCAGCAACAGATCGA
>JAMFSG010000037.1 GCA_026225155.1 Verrucomicrobiota bacterium | reverse complement strand
TTTGCAGCGCCTGGCCGACAATTTGCGGGCGCATCGCCGCCGCCTTGGCGAATTCAATCGCCGCCTGTTGCTCCGCCGTGCTGGCGATGATGTTCACCTGATTCGTGCCGTCTTGTTTTATGGCCGAAGTCACCTGACGCAAACGGTTCACGACTTTTTCCTCAATCTGTTTGATCATGCCTTCGTCGCGGAAATGCACTTTGCGGATGTAAGTCGAGCCGAGGCTGTAACCCCATTCTTGCGATTGTGGCGACACTTCCGTTCGCACGGTCTGGCTCATTGGATGGCGATTCGTCAACATGTCGGCGAGCTTCAAATTGCTCAGGCAACGCACGGTGGAATTGCCGACATTCGCCGCGAGCGAACCGCGCGGATCGGCGTTTTTGAACAAGTAATCAACAGGATCGCTGATGACCATTTCATACCAGATGCCGATGCCCATCGGCGCGCCTTCTTCGGAATTCACCGGCGTGCTGCGGAGATATTCCTGATCGAGCCGCAGGTCGAGCGTGTAACATTTGCCGAGAAAATTCACCAGTGGCGCCTTGATGCCCAATTTGAAAATCAGAAAATGCAAACCGGGTTGGTCAACGACGGCGAGAACTTTGCCGAACAGCATATACACTTTGCACTGCCGTTCCTCGACGATCGTGTAAATGCTGAACAGCCGCACGATGCCGAAAAAGATCGGCAGCAAAATAAACATGCCGACGAATGTGATGATCGCCGCGATGAAAAAATGCACGAGCGGCGAATTGATGGGATTATCATTCATGGCTGGCCTCCACGATCACGGATTTGGCTTCGCTAAATAATTTCAAACGCACGTTACGGACGTAAGCGTCGAGCGCCCCTGCCCCGTTTTTCTTCAAGTCCGCCAATTGATCCGCCAACGCGATGAGTGGTTGCACTTCCGCCTGCGCCTTGAGCGTTTCGATTTCGACCGCGCGACGTGATTGCACAATTTTTTGGTCGGCGGCGGCTTGCGCCAAACTGATGCTCGAAGAAACTTCGTTGTAAGCCGTATTGATCGCGGCCAGCGCGGATTCAACTTCTGGCGGCGGATCAATTCCCGTGATCAGCGACGCGTCCAACGTGATGCCGTAACGCGCGGCTGAACCGACACATTCGCGATCCATGTGTTCGTTGAGGTCGCGCAAATTTTTCCGCAGGTCATTGATGGAAATTCCGATGACCGCCGTCGCGGCAACATTATGCGGCGCGTCATCTGCAGGATTTTTTGCGGCGGGCGGCGCTTCAAAATTCGCGATGCGCTCACGCAAAATGGAAATGAAATATCCCATCACATGCACGATCGGCCGCTTCACGCCGAAGACGTAAGCATAGAGATTTCGTTCCGCAATCCGCCAGCGGATCTGGCCTTTCAAGCCGGTGTTGAGTTGATCTTTCGTGACCGCTTCGAGAATTGTGCCTTGATAATTCGCCGACGGATCTTCCAAATCCTGTGCCATGTTCATCGTCTGCGTGGCGACGGAAACTTTATAAACTTTTTCCCACGGCCATTTGAAATACGGCCCGCCCGGTGGAATCACGCGCACTTGCGGATACGCGTAACGATCTTTTTCCTCGGCGTTCAGCGCGGCGGAAATCGGGTCTTGCAACGTCGTCGCCGAGCCGACGCGTTCCGCGCGGCCAAAACGCGTTTTCACCGCACGCTCATTTTGATCCACGGTATAAAAACCGGCGGCGAGATAACGCACAAGAAACCAAGCAACAAAACCAACGACGATGCCGAAGAATATAGTTCCCATAATTGATTCGATTTACCGATTTAATTTCGACTGTGATACGCGCCGCCAAAAAATTGCACAAGCAAAAAGCCGTTCCAAAATTGGAACAGCTTTGTAATTGCTTTCAACGTCAGTTTATTTGACGACCACGCTTTTGGCGATCATCACATATTGCACCGTAACTTTCTGGCCGACTTTGAGGCTCGCAGACGTGGCACTGTCCACGGCGATCTGCCATTTATCTTCGCCCTTTTGGACGACAATGTAAGTGGCGTGAACTTCCAAAACCGGACCGGTGACTTGATACGTTTTGGCGTCCGCCGCGTGGACATTGCTCGTGGCCAGGCAAAAGCCGAGTGCGAGCAGACTTAAACTGAATGCGATTTTTTTCATGTGTTTGTTTTTATGGTTATGATTTTGATGGAGTTAAAAATTGTTCAAGACAACACCACCCACAACGCGTGGATCACGCCGGGGATGTAAAACAAGCAGCACAACACGATATTGATGATCGTGGAGACGACGTTTTGCTTTTGAGAAAAACCGCCAGCGGCGGCAACAGTATGGCAAGGATGACAAGTAATAGTTTATTCATAGGTTTTGATTTTCCGAACCGCCGAATCTCGCTCAACAACCGCATTTTTGCAAATTTTGAAATCGGAAAAATTCAACCGGCTAAAAGTGCGAAAAAAAAAGCCGTTCGGATTTCTCCAAACGGCTTTTGAATTTTGGGAGGGACGGCGTGTCGGCGTCTCAATTTATTTTCGTTGCGGAAATTTGGGACGGCGACACGCCGTCCCTCCCGCAATCAATTATTTCTTCTTCGCCGGTTTTGCGGCTTTGCGTTTTTCTTCGATCGCAGCTTGCGCGGCGGCGAGACGTGCAACCGGCACGCGATAGGGTGAGCAGCTCACATAGGTCAGGCCGACGCGATGGCAGAATTTTACGGAATCGGGATCGCCGCCGTGTTCGCCGCAGATGCCGAGCTTGATGCCAGGACGGGTTTTGTTGCCCTTCTCGGCCGCGATCTGGATGAGCTGGCCGACGCCAGTTTGATCAATCGAAGCAAACGGATTCTTTTTGATGATTTCGTTTTCAGTGTAAGCGCCGAGGAACGAACCGGAATCGTCGCGCGACATACCGAGGCAGGTCTGCGTCAAATCGTTCGTGCCGAAGCTGAAGAATTCGGCGGTCTGCGCGATTTCATCCGCTGTGAGTGCACCGCGCGGAATTTCGATCATCGTGCCGACGCTGTAAGCGATCTTCACTTTCTTTTCTTTCTGCACGAGCGCGGCGACTTCGTGAACGATGGCGACTTGCAGATCCAATTCCTTCTTGAAGCCGACAAGCGGGATCATGATTTCCGGTTTCGCTTTGAAACCTTCTTTCGTCGCTTGCGCGGCGGCTTCGAGCACGGCGCGGGCTTGCATGCGCGTGATTTCGGGATATTTGATGCCCAAACGGCAGCCGCGGAAACCGAGCATCGGATTGAACTCATGCAATTCGTGCACGCGATGTTCGATCTTCTCGACTTTGATGCCGAGTTTCTTCGCGAGATCGAGTTGCGATTCTTTCGTGTTCGGCAAGAATTCGTGCAACGGCGGATCGAGAAAACGGATGGTCGCCGGGAATCCTTTGAGCGCCTTGAAGATGCCATAAAAATCTTCGCGTTGATACGGCAACAATTTCGCAAGCGCCGCTTCGCGGGCTTCGAGATTGTCGGCCAGAATCATTTCGCGCATCGCGTCAATGCGGTCGCCTTCAAAGAACATGTGTTCCGTGCGGGTCAAGCCGATGCCTTCCGCGCCGAACGCGATCGCTTGCGCGGCCTGTTCCGGCGTGTCGGCGTTGGTGCGGACGGCGAGTTTCGTCGCCTTTTTGCACCACGCCATGAGCTGGACGTAATTTTTATATTTCTCGGTCGCCTGCGACGTTTTATCGCCGTTCAGCAAACCGGTGATGATTTCTGACGGAGCCGTTTTGATCTGGCCCGCGTAGACGAGGCCGGACGTGCCGTCAATCGAAAGGAAATCGCCTTCGCTGAAAGTCTGGCCGTCAATCGTCGTCGTCTTTTTATCGTAATCAATCGAGACGCCAGCCGCGCCGCAGACGCAGACTTTACCCATTTGACGGGCAACGAGCGCCGCGTGCGAACTCACGCCACCGCGCGCGGTGAGAATGCCTTCCGCCGCGATCATGCCGCGCAAATCTTCCGGGGAAGTTTCGACGCGAACGAGCAAAACTTTTTCGCCCTTCTGCTCGGCCAACACGGCGCGATCAGCGTTGAAATAAATTTTTCCCGTCGCCGCGCCTGGACCGGCGGGCAAACCCGTGGCGATGACTTTCGCTTTTTTGACTTCGCTCAAGTCGAAGATCGGCGCGAGCAATTGTTCGAGCTGATCGGCCGGATTACGGAGAATCGCGGTTTCCCAATCAATCAATTTTTCTTTCACCATGTCCGCCGCAAATTTCAACGCCGCCGCTGCGGTGCGTTTGCCGTTGCGCGTCTGGAGCATGAACAATTTTCCGCTCTGGACAGTGAATTCGATGTCCTGCACGTCTTTGAAATGTTTTTCCAAAGTTTTGCGCACAGCCATTAATTCCGCGTAAGACTTCGGCATTTCGTCTTTCAATCTCAACACCGGTTCGGGCGTGCGCACGCCGGCAACGACGTCTTCGCCCTGCGCATTGATGAGAAATTCGCCGTAGAATTCGTTCGTGCCGTTCGCCGGATTGCGCGTGAACGCCACGCCGGAACCGGAATCATCACCGGTGTTGCCGAACACCATCGCTTGCACGTTGACAGCCGTGCCCCATTCGGCGGGAATATTATATTTGCGGCGATAGACGATCGCGCGGTCGTTCATCCAGGAACCAAAAACTGCGCCAGCCGCGCCGCGCAATTGATCCCACGGATTCGTCGGAAAATCTTTGCCGGTGCGTTCTTTGACGAGCTTCTTGAAACGCTTGACGAGTTCGGCTTGATCTTCCGCAGTCAATTCCGAATCAACGATGTCCTTGTGATATTTTTCATGCTTGAATTCGTGGATGATCGTTTCAAATGGTTCGTGATCTTCGTTCGCGCGCTTTTGCACACCGAGAACGACGTCGCCATACATCTGGATGAAACGGCGATAGCAATCCCACGCGAAGCGCGGATTTTTGGTGGCTTCCGCCAACGCAACGACAGCTTGGTCATTCAAACCGAGGTTCAAAATCGTATCCATCATGCCCGGCATCGAATCGCGCGCGCCGGAGCGAACGGCCACCAACAACGGCACGCCGCTAGTCGCACCGAACTTCGTGCCCATGATTTTTTCCATGTTGGCCACGCCGGCTTCCATCTGCGATTGCAGTTCCTTCGGATAAGTTTTCTTGTGCGCGTAAAAATAAGTGCAAACTTCGGTCGTGATCGTGAAACCGGGAGGCACGGGCAGACCGATGCGGGTCATTTCCGCGAGGTTTGCGCCTTTGCCGCCGAGCAGCGGTTTCATCGAGCCGTCACCGTCGGCTTTTTTGTTGCCCCAGGTATAGACGTATTTGTTGGATTTAGCTTTGGCCATATAAATTCAATAACTGCTTTTATTTTTTCTCCGTGAAAACGAGCGGTGAATTTATCAAAGCGCGATGAAGAGTCAATGAATCAGTGGTGACGATTTTGTTTCATTGTTTCAATTTGGACTGCGGCGGGAAGCGCAGCGCCACGCCGCTTTCGCGTGCCGAAAGCATTAATTTTTTCGTCCGCCCGACCATTTCCGAAAACGGTGTCGCCGCTGCGCTCTGCCACCGTAGTCCAAAAATTTTGCGCCGAGCTGCATTTTAATACGGCTTGCAATACGGCTAAATCAGCCGTATTATTGCCCGTATGAAAACGACGATTGATCTCGACGAAGCCAAGCTCAAGCGCGTGATGAAGCTCGCCGGCATCGCCACGCGCAAAGACACGATTGACGCCGCGCTGACGGAACTGGAACGTAAGGCGAAGCTCAATCATTTTTTTGCCAACGCATTGCCACATGAAGCTTACAAAGATGCGCTTGACCCAAAATATGATTTGATGAAATTGCGCAACTTGGCCAAACCTAAACGTGGCGAAACGTGGTGATTCTCATTGATTCCAGTATTTTTATTGACTGGCTTCGACAAAAGCGAAGTCCGGCGTTACTGCTTGAAAATCGCGCCCGCACCGGCGAAGTGGCGACTTGCGGCATCGTGCGAGCCGAAGTGTTGCGCGGGATTTCCAATCTGGCGGCAAAAAATGATTTGCGCGGTTTTTTTGACCTTCTGCCGGAAATTCAAACCACCACGTCCGTCTGGCACGATGTGGCCGAACTTGCATGGGCGCTGGATCGCAAGGGCTTTGTGCTTCCACTGCCCAACATCGTCGTGGCTGCTTGTGCGTTGAGTGCGGACGCAACTTTAATCACTACTGATTTGCATTTCGCCAAAATTCCAAAATTAAAAATCCGGCGGGAGCTGTAAAAATAATCCGGTAGGGCAAAGCGGCAGCTTTGCCCATTATTTTTTTGGCGACGACGCAAAAAATTTCATTCTCATTTTTTCAAAATCAAGGCGGAGCGGCAGCTCCGCCCTACCAGTTTTATATTTTATCAAATCATCATATCCAGATGCGTTGATTTTTAATTTGAATTACCGCCAACATTGGTTATTTTGAATCCATGTCGAATAACGCCGAACTCTTGCAAAAAGCCCTGCGCGAACGCATCGTCATCATTGACGGCGCAATGGGCACGACCATCCGCACTTACGGCTTGGGCGAAAAGGAGATTCGCGGCGAACGTTTTGCAGATTCCAAAAAGGATCTGAAAAACAACGGCGATCTTTATTCGCTCACGCAAGCGGCGACGATCGGCGACATCCATCGCCGTTTTCTCGAAGCCGGCGCGGACATCATCGAGACGAATACTTTTTCCGCGACGAGCATCGGCCAGAGCGAATTTTTCGTGGACGATCCGCGCGAACATGGCGGACGCAAAGACCCGGCGTTTTATCAAACCGTCATTGAAAATAAATTTCTCAACGACCTCGCGTGGGAAATCAACGAGCAATCCGCGAAGCAATGCCGCGAATGGGCGGATCGCATCGCGAACAAAACCGGACGTCCGCGTTTCGTCGCGGGCGCGATCGGGCCGCTGACCGTTTCGCTGTCCAATTCGCCGGATGCGGACGACGCCGGCTTTCGCGTCTGCACTTTTGACCAAGTTAAAACGGCTTACGTCCAGCAAGTGCGCGCGCTCATCGCGGGCGGCTCGGATATTTTGCTGGTCGAAACGATTTTTGATTCGCTGAACGCCAAAGCCGCGCTCGTCGCGATTCAGGAAGTTTTCGCGGCGGATAAAAAAATTCTACCGATCATGATTTCCGCCGCCGTTGGGCGCGGTGGCGAAACGATGATTTCCGCGCAGACCATCGAGGCGTATTGGAACGCGATGAAGCACGTCAAACCGATTTCCATCGGCTTGAATTGCTCGCTCGGACCGGATTTGATGAGGCCGTTTCTCGCGGAACTCGCGGAGAAATCGGACACGGCAATTTCGTGTTATCCGAACGCCGGTTTGCCGAATCCGCTGTCGCCGACGGGCTTTGATCTGGAGCCGGCCGACATGGCAAATTATCTCGGCGAATTTGCGCAAAGCAATTTGGTGAACATCGCCGGCGGCTGCTGCGGCAACACGCCGGAACATATTGCCGCGATTGCCAAAGCGCTGGATGGAAAACATCCGCGTGAATTTGTGATGAAAGAATCGGGCACATTTCGCCTGGGTGGAACGGGCTACCAGCCCGTTGCGGTTGGCAACTTGCCAACCGCTGTCCGGCAAGTTGCCGGACAGAACGGCCAAGTTGGCCGTTCCACCCAAACCATTGAGCCGCGTCCGCTTCGACTTTCTGGCTCACAGCCGTTCACGCAGCAGATCGGGCAGTTCATCATGATCGGCGAACGCACGAACGTCGCGGGTTCGCCGAAATTTGCGAAGCTCATCAAGGAAGGCAATTACGAAGAAGCCGTCAGCGTCGCGCGCCAGCAAGTCGAGAACGGCGCGAACATCATTGATATCTGCATGGACGAAGGGATGATTGATGGCGTCGCCGCAATGACGCGTTTTCTCCTGCTGCTCGGCAGCGAACCGGAAGTCGCCAAAGTTCCGTTCATGGTGGACTCGTCGAAATTTGAAGTCATCGAGGCCGGCCTGAAATGTCTGCAAGGCAAAGGCATCGTGAATTCCATTTCGCTGAAAGAAGGCGAAACGAAATTCCGCGAGCATGCGAAAAAGATTTTGCAATTCGGCGCGGCGGTCGTCGTGATGGCGTTTGACGAACAAGGCCAGGCCGCGACGTATGCGGAAAAAATCCGCATCTGCGAACGCGCGTATAAAATCCTCGTGAACGAAATCGGTTTTCCACCGGAAGACATCATTTTCGATCCAAATATTTTGACCGTCGGCACGGGCATCGAGGAGCATAATAATTACGCGGTGGATTTCATCGAAGCCACGCGCTGGATCAAAAAAAATCTGCCGCACGCGAAAGTTTCCGGCGGCGTCTCGAATGTTTCTTTTTCATTTCGCGGCAACAATCCCGTGCGCGAAGCGATGCACAGCGCGTTTTTATTTCACGCGCAAAAAGCCGGCATGGACATGGGCATCGTCAACGCCGGCATGTTGGAAATTTATGACGAGATCGAACCGGAGTTGAAAGAACTCGTCGAAGACGTTTTGCTGAATCGCCGCGCGGACGCGACGGAACGGCTCGTGGATTTCGGTGAAAAATTAAAAGCCGCCAGCGCAGGCACAACGGCGTCTGACAAAAAAGTCGAAGAAGAATGGCGCAAAGGCACGGTCGAAGAACGCCTTTCGCACGCGCTCGTAAAAGGCATTGACGCTTACGTTGACGCCGACACGGCGGAAGCGCTCGCGAAATACGCCAAGCCACTCACCGTCATCGAAGGCCCGTTGATGGCCGGCATGAGCGTCGTCGGCGATCTGTTTGGCGCAGGCAAAATGTTTTTGCCGCAAGTCGTCAAATCCGCGCGCGTGATGAAAAAATCCGTCGCGTATCTGCAACCGTTCATGGAAGCCGAAATGGCGCGCACGCGGCGCATCCGCGAATTGCGCGCACTGGCAGAACAACAAACTGCGACCGGCACGGTCACGCTCGTTGAAGGTTTCAGCTACGAAATTTTTCCCGACCTGACGGCGGAAGAACGCGCGATCGAGCAAAAATTCGCCGCCGAACTTGCGGCGGATTTGGACGGCGCGGCGGCGCGTTACGAAGCGGAATTTGCGAACGTGTTCGACCGCAACTGCGCGCAGGAATTGAGTGCGGATTACGCGGCCACGCGCGACAGCCGCCAGCGTTGGAGCGTCGCGACGCTCGGCCCGGCGGGCGGCTTCATTGACTGGCTGTTTGAAAAGCGGATCAAGGAATTGCCGCCGGAAAGTTTGATCGCCTTCAACGCCGGCGGCCAGGGCAGCGGCAAGACGACGGCGACGCGGCAGACGGAAGTCGAGCACGCCGCCGACATTTTGATGGACGGCACGCTGCAAGATGAAGCGCGCAGCCGCGAGCATATCAAATCGGCCTTGGAGCGCGGGCACGTTGTCCAAATCCGTTTTGTTTATTCTCCGTGGCCAAGTGCGGTGGCCAACATTTTGCGGCGCGGCGCGAAGGAAACTGGACGCATCGTGCCGTTGACGCGGGCGGCGGGCGGACATTTTCAGTCGGCGCGAACCGTCCTTTCGTTCGCGAGCCGCAAGCCCGCCGACCAGGGCAGGTTGGAAATTTTCGTCTTTGACAACACGGATTTTACCGCGCCGACCGTGAAAAATTTGGACTGGCTTCGTGAACGCCTGCACGGATCCGTCGAAAAACTACTTGAAACCGGGCGGATTACAGCCGAGAGTTATCTTAATGAATACAGCAACGATCCAGACTTCAGCGCCGTCCGTGACGGGTTCTTCCAAGCGTCCGAGCGTCGAGGAGCGAATCCGCCGGCTCAACGAGGCGACGCTGTCGGCCCTTCGCAAGGCGGGTCAAGCCCGCAAGTTGAAGGAACAGCAGGCGCAGTTGGCCGAGACGAAATAACTTCCGCCGCCGATGACGATGCCGCCGGCTGCATCGTGCTCGCGACCGTCAAAGGCGATGTCCATGACATCGGCAAAAATATCGTCGGCGTCGTCCTTGCCTGCAATAATTACAAAGTCATTGACCTCGGTGTCATGGTGCCGTGCGAGAAAATTCTTGAACGCGCAAAACTTGAAAACGCCGACATCATTGGCTTGAGCGGACTCATCACGCCATCACTTGACGAAATGGTTCATGTTGCGCGTGAGATGGAACGAACCGGCTTCAAGATTCCCCTGCTCATTGGCGGCGCAACCACGAGCAAGGCGCACACCGCCGTCAAGATCGCCCAGCATTATAGCGAGCCGATCGTCCACGTCCTCGACGCGTCACGCGCCGTGCCGGTCGTCAGCAGTTTGTTGAGCAAGGACGGCAAAGCGCCGTTCGTGAAACAGCTTCGCGAAGATTACGAAAAAGCCCGCGCCATGCATTCCGGCTCGGCGGCAAAATTATTATCGCTCGAAGCCGCGCGCGCGAATGCGCCGAAATTGAAATTCGACGAACTCGCGAAACCGGAATTCACCGGCGTGCGCGTCGTCGAAAATCCTTCGCTCACCGAGATCGCCAAGTTCATTGACTGGACGCCATTTTTTCACACGTGGGAATTGCGCGGCGTTTATCCGAAAATTTTGACGCACGAAAAACACGGCGAAGAAGCGACCAAACTTTTTGCCGACGCGCAAAAGATGTTGCAAAAAGTCATCGCGGAAAAACTGCTGACGCCGCGCGCGGTTTATGGATTATTTCCTGCGAACCGCGTCGGCGACGACGTGGAACTTTACACCGACGATTCGCGCACGAAAATTTTGACGACGCTCCATTTCCTGCGCCAGCAAATTGATAAAGGTGACGGCACGCCAAATTATTGTTTGGCAGATTTCATCGCGCCGAAAAAAAATGGGGACGGCGGCACGCCGTCCTTCCCAGATTACATCGGCGCCTTTGCCGTGACCGCCGGTGCGGAAGTAAAAGATTTGGCCGACGAATACAAAAAGCAAAACGACGACTACAACGCGATCATGATCGAGGCGATCGCCGATCGTCTGGCCGAGGCGTTCGCCGAATATCTCCACAAACGCACGCGCGACGAATGGGGTTTTGGCAAAACCGAAAACCTGGCGCCGGAAGATTTGATCGAGGAAAAATATCGTGGCATCCGTCCGGCTCCAGGTTATCCCGCGTGCCCTGACCACACGGAAAAAGACACGCTCTGGAATTTGCTCGACGTGAAGAAAAATGCCGGCATCCAGTTGACCGAAAGTTTCGCCATGTGGCCCGGCAGTTCCGTCAGCGGACTTTATTTTGCACATCCCGAAGCCAAATATTTCGCCGTCGGCAAACTCGGCAAAGATCAGATTGAAGATTTGGCCAAACGCAAAAATAAATCCGTTGCCGAAATGGAACGCTGGCTCGGCCCGTGGCTGAATTACAATCCGGCGTGAGTTATCCAGGTTAGGTAATTTTTGAATCAGATATGTTTGATTTTTATTTCATCGGCAGATTTTTCCCGCTGTGTAAATTAAAAACAGATCAATCACCTAAAAATCAAGCGCCGGCTTTTTTACGGAATAAAGTCCGGGCGATCAGCCAGTCGAGCGAAAATTTTCCGGGGCCGAAAGCCAACACGACCAGCGTCGCGAACAAAAACGCAAAGGGAGCGGCATGGACAAATTTATCAGAGTCGGTGAAGATCGCTTTCAACGCATCCGAATCCGCCGTGATGTAGGCGATGACCATGTCGAACGCGAGCAAGAACGCGACGAGCCGCGAGCCCAACCCGGCCATCAAAAACCAGCCGCCGAAACACTCCAAGAGGGAGACAAACCAAGCATTCACGCCCGGCAGCGGGATGTGCAAGCTTTGAAAAAAATCCGTGACGTGCGGGATGCTGTGCAGCTTGCCCCAGCCGGCCTGGAAAAATAGCCAGCCCCAATAAAACCGGATGGCCAGCAGAAATGGCGATTGCAGCAGGTTCGCCAGCTTGACGAACAATCGGTAAAATTTTTCAAACAGTTTCATGATTTTCGTTTTGTGGAATCTTCCAATCCGCAGAACCAGCCGAGCGCGGCCCAGTTGGCAAACCATTTGCCGACCCTCGCACCAAGGTCGCCGGAAATTTTTAAGCTAACTAATTTGGCGACGGATTTTTCCAAAGTCGCGCCGCCTCGCAATTCCGACAAGAGCAAAAATTGTCCAGGCTCAAGCTGTTTGTAATAAATGGCGTCCTTATAACGGTGCACGGCGAGGAAATTGGTTTGGCGTTTTAGCGCGTGCGCCTTTTGCGCTTTTTTGCGGCGCTGATTTTGTTCCATCGCGTTACTGGCTTCGCTGCGCAGGCCGGAATTTTTTTTTAGTTCGATCAAAAAATCGTCCACGACATTTTCCAATTTCAACAACGTCAAATGTGGTTGCAATTTGAGACGGATTTTCGCCGCGTCCACGCCGGTCAAATCTTCCATTTTCAGCGACGGCCTGGCTTCATTGTCGAACGCCTCGATGTGCGCCCATTCCAGCCGCGCGAGGTCGAGCGCGAGTTGGGTTTTTGGTTTTGTCCACCGTGGTTCGGCTTGCAAAAACTTCACCAGCCGCGAACCGAGATTACGCAGCGTATAAGATTGTGATGGAAATTTGGAAAGATATTCGTCCGCCAGCCGCTCGAATTTTTTGTCGCCCAGAATCGCGCGCAAGCCCAGATAATCTTCGTAAAAACATTGCCGAATACGGAACCAATATTGCCGATTGTAAATTTCCAAACGCTCGAACGATGTCAGCCGGTCGTTCGGTTTGATAAAACTTTCGGCGATGGTTTTCGTCGCACGACCATCAATCCATTTGCGTTGCATCACATCGCCGCGACCAAGCGGACGCATGACGGCGCGCGCCATGAGCCGTTGCAGCGAATGAAACTCACGCGCGGTCTGGCGTTCAACTTTTGGTTTTGGCGGATTCTTTTTCAACGCGTTGAAGAAATTGATTCGCTTTGAGCGCTTCACAGTGGACTTCGTCGAACGACGGAATACTGTCGTCCCATTCGAGCAGCGTCGCGGTGCGACCGGTGCGCTGGATTGCGCGTTCGTAAAGTTTCCAGACCGGATCAATCACCGGATGGTCGTGCGTGTCCAAAATATATTTCTGAAATTTGCTGTGCCCGGCGATGTGGATTTGCGCGACGCGATCTGCCGGAATGCCGTTCACATAATCGAACGGATTAAAACTGTGATTTTTTGACGAGACATAAATGTTATTCACGTCCAAAAGAATGCCGCAATCCGCGCGCTCGACGACTTCGTTGAGAAATTCCCATTCGGTCATTTCGGAAACGTGAAATTCCGCGTAGCTGCTGACATTTTCCACGCAGATGGGAACTTCGAGAAAATCACGCGCCTCGCGGATGCGTTGCGCAGTGACTTTCGCGGCGGCGAACGTGTAAGGCATCGGCAACAGATCGTGCGTGTAGCGACCATCCACACTGCCCCAGCAAAGATGATCGGACAGCCACGGCGTCTTGGTGCGCTTAACGAGCCGCTTGATTTTTTTGAGATGCTCGCGGTTCAATTTTTCCGACGAACCGAAATACATCGAGACGCCGTGCTGCACGACGCGATATAGTTCGAGGATTTGATCGAGCACTTTCAGCGGACGGCCGCCATCGCACATGAAATTTT
>JAMFSG010000428.1 GCA_026225155.1 Verrucomicrobiota bacterium | reverse complement strand
GATGCAAATCATCGCGTGGCTCGCACTCGGCAACATTTTATATGTCGGCTGGGTTGCGATGAAGCAGAAAAATTTGAACCTGCTCATCGGTAATTCCAGCGTCGCGCACATGGGTTTCATTTTCCTCGGCATTGCGAGTCTGAATCTCATCGGCGTCACTGGCGCGGTTTTGATCATGGTCGCGCACGGCTTCCTCGCCGCGCTGACATTTGCTTTAAGCGGCTACATTTATCAAAAAGCCGGAACGCTCGAAATCAGTGAACTCGGCGGACTCTGTCGCAAATTGCCGTTCATCGGAACCGTTTTGCTCATGGCCGCGATGGCCGGTTGCGGTTTGCCTGGCTTCGCGAATTTCGTCGGCGAAGCCACCGTGTTTTTTGGCGCGTGGGCGCAACCAACTTTACATTGGGCCGTCGTGCTCGCCGTTTGGGGTGCACTCGTCATCGGTGCCGTTTACATGACGCGCGCCATCCGCAACATTTTGCACGGCCCGCTACCGGAAAATTTTTCCAATCTGCCCGACGCCTCAAACCTCTGGCGCAAATTGCCTTATGCGTTGCTGCTCGTGAGTTTGTTGATCTTCGGTTTCATGCCGAAATTGCTGACGGACAAGATCAATCCCGACGCACAAAAAGTCGTAGCGGCGGCCAACAGCGGCAAAACCAGCCAGCCGATTGTCCGCGCCGCGCTTCCGCAAAATTTTGTCGCGCAAAATAAATGAACGCTTCCTTCATAACTCTCGAACTTTGCGTCATCGCGCTCGGCATCGTTTTGATGCTGGCGGATTTTTGGATTCCACTCGAACGTAAAAAATATCTAGCCTATCTTGGCGCGGCGGTTTTGGGCGGACTGCTCGTCATCAGCTTCACCGGCGACGGCATTTGCAGCACTTTCGGCACGGCGTTCAACGGCTCGTTCATCGAGGATGGACTGGCACTGTTTTTCAAACGCTTCTTTCTCATCGCAGCGATTTTGATCTTGTTTGTAGCGGCAGAATTTTCCGACCGCATTTCCGCCGGCATCAGCGAATATTATTCGCTCGTTGTTTTCGCACTGGCGGGAATGCTGTTCGCCGCCTCGTCTAACGATTTTGCGATGTTATTTGTTTCCATCGAACTAATCACAATCACATTTTATGTGTTGGTGAGTTTCCAGAAAAACCGTCTCGTCTCGCTCGAAGCTGCGATTAAATATCTCATCCTTGGTGCGTTGTCCTCCGCCTTTATGGTTTTCGGCATCGCGCTGATTTGGGGCACAACCGGCAAAATAAATTTCAACGATCTCGCTCAGATTTCAGGACAATTTCTCGACAATAAAATTTTCCTCATCGGCGTTTTGTTCGTGCTGGTCGGCCTCGGCTTCAAGATCGCCGCCTTTCCGTTTCAGATCTGGGCACCCGACGTTTATCAAGGCGCACCAACACCGACGACCGCTTTTCTCGCCGTCGGCTCCAAAGCTGCGGGCTTCGTTTTATTGCTGCGCGTATTGTTTGTGGCCTTCCCTGAAGTCACGAAACATGCGATTGGCTTCAAATGTTTGCTCATCACCATTTCCGCCCTCACGATTCTTTACGGAAATCTCTGTGCATTGCCGCAGCGTAATCTGAAGCGCCTGATGGGATATTCCAGCATCGCGCACGCCGGTTATCTACTGCTCGGCGTCGCGGCGTTGAGCACCAGTGGTCAAGCGGCGGTGATGTATTATCTGGCCGGATATTTGTTCACCGTCATCGCATCGTTCACCGTCATCACGCTCGTCGCGCAGCATCTTGCGGATGAAGATATTTCGTCGCTGGCAGGCTTAAATCAACGTTCACCGCTGTTGGCCACGACGATGACCATCGCTTTGGTTTCGCTCGCAGGACTTCCGCCGCTTGCCGGATTCTTCGGAAAATTTCTGCTGCTAAAAGCCGTGATCGAACAAGGCGCAACGAACCATGCTTATTATTGGCTCGCCTTCATCGCGCTCGCAGGCGTCATTATTTCCATCTATTACTATTTCGGCATCATCCGTGCAATTTATTGGAGCAAGGAAGCGGCGGATCTCTCGCCGATCAAACTTTCCGGCGCGGCAAAATTTTCCATCGCCATCTGCATCGCGGGAATTTTGTGGCTCGGCATCTTCCCGAACACCGTTTTGAACCTCGCCAATGAAGCGGCGAAGGCTTTGGGAAACTGATTTTAATTTGATCAACAAAAACGCGCCGATATTTGTCGGCGCGTTTTTTGTTTTGTCCCGAAAAATCAAACTGTCCGCATCTGCACGGCGTCAATGATTTCGGTGCCGACGGAGATTGCGCCGATGATGACCACAGTGTCGCCCGTTTTCAAACGGCCTTGTTCCGTCAAAAATTTCATCGCGTTCGCGATCGTGTTTTGCGGTTCGATGAAATCAAATTCCGTCACGAACGAAGTTACGCCCCAGCTTAAGGTCAATTCGTTCGCGGATTTTTCATTGTCGCAGATCGCATAGACGGGCGAATAATGCGGACGCATCCATGCGGCGTAACGCGCCATATGACCGTGCCGTGTGAAGGCGAGGATCGCGGCGGCTTTCAGCTCATTCGCCATGACGACGGCGCTTTTGACGAGTTTTTGGCGCGGGTTTGTGAGTTCGGCGGAATCATGAAATTGCGCGCTGCCGCTGCGCTCAATCCGTTTCGCGATTTTATCAAAGACTTCGATGCACTTGATGGGATATTTTCCAACCGTCGTTTCGCCGCTCAACATGATCGCGTCTGTTTCTTCGAAAACTGCATTGGCTACATCGGTTACTTCGGCGCGCGTGGGCATCGGCGATTCGATCATGCTTTCGAGCATGTGCGTGGCGACGATGACTGGACGGCCGACGCGCAAACAGGTTTTCACGATGCGCCGTTGCACGATCGGCAATTCTTCGTATGGAATTTCAATGCCTAAATCGCCACGCGCGACCATGATGGCGTCAGCTTCCGCGACGATGGATTCGAGATTGAGAATGGCTTGTTGATCTTCAATTTTTGCAACGACGAGCGGATGCGGTTTGTCGTCGGGAAATAATTCGCGCAGTTGCAGCAGATCGCGGGCTTCGCGCACAAACGAAAGCGCGATGAAATCCACGTTCAATTCCAAACCGAGTTTGACGTCCTTGATGTCTTTGGCGGTCAGGGCAGGGAGGCTGACGCGGACGCCGGGCAGATTGATGTGCCGACGGCTGCCGAGTTTGCCTTCGGTTAAAACTTCGCATTCAACTTTGTTGCCATTTTTGGCGAGCACTTTCATTTCGATCGCGCCATTGTCAATCAGCACGACGTCGCCGACGCTGATGTCATTGATGAAATTTTCGTAATTCACATCCACGGAATGCTGTTCCAGATCGCGTTCGCCGCGAACGGTGAGCGTGAATTTCTGGCCGGGCTGCAAATCGAGCGGCACGCTCAAATCGCCGGTGCGGATGGCCGGACCTTGCGTGTCCATGAGAATGCCGATATGGCGCGAGCGCTTGGCGGATTCCGCGCGGATGGACGCGTAAACGCGGCGCACCCAATCGTGCGGCGCGTGCGACATATTGAGGCGGAAAATGTTGACGCCGGCGTCAATCAATTTGCCGATCATTTCCGGCGAATCCGTGGCCGGGCCGAGGGTGGAAACGATTTTTGTCCGCCGCAAATTTCCTTTTTGCATGGGCAAAACATACAAACGCTGGGCGCGATTGAAAGTTTTTAATGCGTCCGCAGATGACGCTGATTGCCGCAGAAAATTGCTTTCAAAAAATCTGCGTTCATCGGCGCAATCTGCGGATGAACAAAACAAATCGGACTTGCCATCGCCGGAAGTGAAAGGCATATTCATTTTCTAACTTTGAAATAAATTTTATGGCTGACGTAGCAAACAAATATCCTGAAAATGTCGCGGGCAAATACTATGTGGACAACCAGTGCATTGACTGCGACCTGTGCCGCGAAACCGCGCCGGACAATTTCAAGCGCAACGACGACGGCGGTTATTCTCTAGTCTACAAACAACCGACCACGCCCGACGAAGAGGCGCGTTGCAAGGAAGCCAAAGAAGGCTGCCCGGTTGAAGCGATTGGCGATAACGCCTGATTCAGTCTGTTTTTAAGTCAAATCCCCGCAGTTTAAAATCTGCGGGGTTTTTCCGTTTCAAATTCTGATCAGAATGTGATGGATGTGCGG
>JAMFSG010000427.1 GCA_026225155.1 Verrucomicrobiota bacterium | reverse complement strand
GCCAGCGTCTTCAGGCACGCGGCGAAAAGAAGGACCGCCAGCAACCGCCGTCCTATGGCCAGCGCGGACTTCACAATTGCTTCATCGAGTTGTCCAGCGCGGCGTAAAGCTGGTTCATCGTGGCTTCCGTTTCGTCGCCCATGTTCGAGATACGGAATGTTGTGCCTTTGATCTTGCCATAGCCGCCGTCAATGAGGAAGCCCCTGTCCTTCACTAGCTTCTGCAATTTCACAAGATCCACGACGCGGCCGCCCGGACGCGCGCCGTTGCTGATGCACGTGAGCGTGAGCGATTCAAAACCGGCTTCGGGAAACAGATTGAACCCGTGTTTCGCCGCCCAATCGCGCGTGAGCTGATTCGTTTTTTTGTGACGCGCATAACGATTTTCCAAACCTTCCGCGAAGAAATCGTCGAGCTTGGAACTCAAGGCATAAATGTGCGGAATGCTCGGCGTGCTCGGCGTCATGCTGTCCTTCGCGTTTTTTTCAAATTCTACGAAGTCAAAATAGTAACCGCGATCCTTGATCGTCGCCGCCTTGGCGAGCGCGGCGGGCGACGCGACAAACACCGCGAGTCCCGGCGGCAACGCAAAAGCCTTTTGCGTGCCCGCGAGCAAAACGTCAATGCCGAGTTCGTCAAAATTAATCGGCAGCGCGGTCATCGAACTGACCGCGTCTACGATGAACAACACGTCGGGATATTTTTTCTTCAACGCGGCGATTTCCGCGAGCGGCGACATCGTGCCGGTGGACGTTTCGTTGTGGATGAGCGAGACGGCATCGAATTCGCCGGTCGCCAGTTTTTTATCAATCGCTTCCGCGCGGATCGGCGAACCCCAATCCACTTGCAACGCGTCCGCCTGCTTGCCGCATTTTTTCGCCACGTCGAACCACTTGTCCGAAAACGCGCCGTTCATGCAGCTCAAAACTTTTTTGGCAACGAGATTGCGGATCGCGCCTTCCATCACGCCGAACGCGCTGGACGTGCTCAAATAAACCAGTTGTTTCGTGGACAACAGCGTCTGAAGCTGCGGCTGGATTTTGGCGTAAAGGTCTTTAAACCCCTGCCCGCGATGGCCGATCATCGGCGAAGTCATCGCCTTGAATGTTTTTTCGCTGACTTCAACCGGCCCCGGAATGTGTAGTTTTGCGTGTGGCATAAAAATTAGAAATCGTTCGTGAAATTTTTCACAAGCGGACGGCGAACGCAAGTTTTATCGGACGACAAAACCAGCCAGAAGGCCAGCCAAAAACATTTGACCAATGACTTTTTGCGATGACTTTTTATTGTTCGTTCAACTCAATTGCGCGGTAGCCGACGCCGGGTTCGGTGAGGATAAATTTCGGTTGCGCGGCGTTGTCTTCCAGTTTCTCGCGCAGGTGCGCGATGTGGACGCGCAGATAATGCGTCTGCTCGACGGCGTTCGGTCCCCAGACTTCCGTGAGCAATTGGCGGTGCGTCAGAACTTTTCCGGCATGGACAACAAGTAATCGTAACAATGAATATTCCGTCGGGGTGAGTTTCACTTCGATGCTGTTTTTGCGGACGATGCGCGTGGCGAGATCAATTTCAATTTTGCCCGCGCGGAAAATCGCTTCGGCGGATTGCGGCTGGCTGCGACGCAAGGTGGTTCGTAGCCGCGCGAGCAATTCGCCGCTCGCGAAAGGTTTGGTGACGAAATCATCCGCCCCGGCATCGAGCGCGGCAATCTTGTCATGCTCGCGGTCGCGCACGCTCAAGATGATGACCGGCACGCGACTCCATTCGCGGATGCGTTTCCAAACTTCCACACCGTCCAAATCCGGCAGACCGAGGTCGAGTAAAATTACGTCCGGCCGGCATTGCGCGGCCTGCACAATGCCGTCGTTGCCGTTTACCGCGTCGAAAACTTCGTAGCCATTTGCTTCCAACGTCACGCGTAACAAACGACGGATTTGCGGCTCGTCGTCAATGACCAGCGCGATATTTTTTGATTTGGAAACAACTTCGCTCATGCGGAAATTTCTGCGGGCGGTTTTTCCGTTTGCGGAATTATGATTGTAAAAATCGCGCCGCCGCCGGGACGGTTCGCGGCGGAAATCTGCCCGCCGTGAGCTTCGACAAATCCTTTCACGATGGCGAGTCCCAAACCGCTGCCGCCGGCGGGCGCGGAAGGCGCGCGAAAAAATTTGTCAAAAATGCGCGGCAATAATTCCGGCGGCAAACCCGGCCCGTTGTCGGCGACGCTGAAAAAGAGTTGGCCGTTTTCGTGACGCACTTGCAGCAAAATCGGCGTGCCGACGGGCGTGTGCACGGCGGCGTTCAACAACAGATTCGACAATGCCTGTTGCATCAACGTGAAATCCAAACGCGCGAGCGGAAGATTTTTTTCAACTTCGGTTTTTATTTCGTGGCCGGACAATTCACGTTTCAGCGCGCCGACGGTGGTTTGCACGAGATCGCCGACGTCGCACCAATCGAGTTTCGGGCGGACGTGGCCGGAATCGAGCCGCGTCACGTCGAGCAGATTGCCGACGAGCCGGTTAAGGCGCGCGGACGCCTCCTGAATTTCCGCGACCATTTTATTTTCAAAATCATTGTCGCCGCCGGAATTTTTCATTTCGGCAAGCGAACTGGTCGCGCTCGTGATCGCGGCCAGTGGCGTGCGCAATTCGTGCGAAATGGAATTCAGCAACGCATTGCTCAAACGTTCGGATTCCGCAACAAGTTTGCTTTGCTCGCCCGCCGCGCGCAGCGCGACACGATCCAAAACCAGCGCGGCCTGTCGCGCGTAAGCTTCGAGCAAATCGCGGCGCGCGAGCGGCAACGTTTTTTCCGGCAGCAGCACGGACAATACGCCGACGGCGGCGCGTTCCGTCATCAACGGCAGGTGCAAGGCTTCCGCGCCCGGCAGATTGTCGGTAAATTTTCCGGCGGCCTGGCGGTTGAGAAATGCCCATTCGGCGACGCCCAATTCTTTTTCCGTCAGCGCGAGCGAACTGTCGGGATGCGCCGCGAGCAAATTTTTTCCCGGCAGCACGACGGCGGTGTTCGCGTGAAAAACGCGGTTCACTTCCGCGATCAACTGCCAGACAACTTCGTCGCGCGTGCCGGCCTGCGCGAGTTCGCGCGTGAGCTGGTAGAGCGCGGTTGCGCGTTCTTCGCGCTGGCGTTCGGCGAGTTCCTGCGCGCGGATGCGGGCGACCAGTTGGCCAAGCACGCTGGCGACGACAAAATAAAGTCCGAACAAAATTCCATCCTCGGTGCTGTGGATGATGAACGTGAATCGCGGCGGCAGAAAAAAATAATCCCATGCGAGCGCGCTCGCCGCGCCTGCGAATAAAACCGGTCCGCGTCCGAGAAACAGCGCGAGCAGCACGACGGCGAGCAGAAAAATAAATCCGGGCACGCGCGGGCCGGTGACTGGCAGCAAGAGCGCGTTCAACAATCCGATGGCCACCAAAATTCCGGCGGCAATGGCATACTGTTTCCAATTTGAAGCTGGCCGCCAGCGCCAATGATTGGCCTGCGGTGGCACACCGCTTTTTTGTGCGCGCACGACTTGCAGGTCGATGTCGCCGCTATCGCGCGTGAGCTGGCGCAATAATTTTCCGGCGCGAAACCATTCGAGCAGATTGTTCGCCGCCGGTTTGCCGACGATGATCTGCGAAATATTATTTTGCCGCGCGATGCGCAAAAGGCCGCGCGCCAGATTTTCATCCGCCGTGTCAATCACTTCTGCGCCGAGCGAACGCGCGAGCGCGAGATTTTTTTCCAGACGCGATTGCGCCGCGTCGTCGAGCGGGCGCGAATTCTCGACGTGAACGGCGAGCCACGGACATTGCAAACTGTCGGCCATGCGGCGCGTCCAGCGGATGAGCGATTCGGAAAACGGACTCGCGCTGACGGCGACAAGCAAACGATGCCCGGTTTTCCACGCGCCCGCGCCGGCTTGCGCGCGATGAAATTCCTGCGTGTCCACGCCGACGTGATCCGCGACGAGGCGCAACGATAATTCCCGCAACGCAGTCAGATTTGCTTCGCGAAAAAAATTCTTCGCCGCCAGCGCCGCGCGTTCGGGCACATAAACTTTTCCTTGCTGCAAACGCTCGACAAGTTCCGCCGGCGGCAGGTCAATCAATTCAAGTTCCGCGTCGTCGAGCAAACTGTCGGGAACGGTTTCGCGAATTTCTGTGCCGGTGATTTGGCGCACCGTGTCGGCGCGGCTTTCAAGATGCTGGACATTGAGCGTCGTGAAAACGTCAATGCCCGCGTCGAGCAATTCGTTCACGTCCTGCCAGCGTTTCGGATGGCGCGAGCCGGGCACGTTCGTGTGCGCGAGTTCGTCCACGAGCGCGAGCTGCGGATGCCGCGCGAGCACGGCGTCCAAATCCATTTCCATCAGCGCGAGATCGCGATGCTCGGAAATTTTTCGCGGGATGAGCGGCAATCCGTTCGTTAGCGCGTCGGTTTCCTTGCGCCCATGCGTTTCGACGTAGCCGATAACGAGGTCGCGACCGTTTTTGAATTCGCGCTGCGCCGCTTCGAGCATCGCAAACGTCTTGCCGACGCCGGGGCACATGCCGAGAAACACCTTGAGCCGGCCGCGTTGCCTGCGCGCGACCTCGCTTTGGATCGCGGCCAGCAACGAATCGGGATTGGGGCGGTCAGGCTCGGTCACAAATTCAGCTTAATGAATTCACCGCAAAATTCAGCTTAAAATAGTTTTAACCACGATTGACAAGATCATTGCGCTTTCATTTGCGCGAACCAAATTTTTTCAACGCCCAGCCCGCGAGCAAAACGATGCTGATAGTTCCCGCCAGCAAATAAACCACGACGAGCAAACCGTTGAGAAAATCTTGGTTCATACGACTGGGTATTAAATCAGGGCTCGATGGAATCTCACCCAACCAATCATTTTTATTTCTTTGTTAATGCGTCCAGCGCGAGATTCAGCGGCAGAACATTCACGCCCGGTTCGCCGAGAAAACCGAGGTCGGCGGTGTCGGTGTTCGCGTGGATGAGTTCGCGCACTTTGTCTTCGCCCAGGCCGCGTGCTTTGGCGACGCGCGGAGTTTGCAATTCGGCGTTGTGCAAACTGATGTGTGGATCAAGGCCGCTGGCGGAAGCGGTGACGGCATCCGCCGGCACGGGCGTGTTGGTTTCGAGATTATTTTGCGTGCGATAATCGGCGATGTTTTGCTTGATGGCATCGGCGAGTTTTTGCGAGGTCGGGCCGAGATTGCTGCCGCTGGAACTGGTCGCATCATAGCCGTTGCCCGCCGCCGAAGGCCGCGAATGAAAATATTTATCCGCAGTGAATGACTGACCGAGCAGGCGCGAGCCATGGATCGTTCCATCCTTGTCCACAATCAAACTGCCGTTGGCCTTGTCGTGAAACAGCACTTGCGAAATGCCGAACACGACGAGCGGATAAAGTCCGCAGCAGACGACCGCGAATACAATCGTGACCATCAAGGCGGCACGGAATTCAGAGAATAATCTTTTCATAAATCAAATCAGGTTGAGCGTGGTGATGAGGACATCAATGATCTTGATGCCGACGAACGGGATGATGATGCCGCCGACGCCGTAAATGAGCAGGTTGCGTTGCAAGATCGCGAGCGCGCCGACGGGGTTGAATTTCACGCCGCGCAACGCGAGCGGGATCAGCGCGACGATGATGAGTGCGTTGAAAATGATCGCGCTCAAGATGGCGCTGTTCGGGCTGTGCAGGTGCATGATGTTCAACGGCATGATCGCGGGAAACGTCGCCATGAGCATCGCCGGGATGATGGCAAAATATTTCGCCACGTCGTTCGCGATGCTGAATGTCGTCAGCGAACCGCGCGTGATGAGCAATTGTTTTCCGATCTCAATAATTTCAATCAACTTCGTCGGATTGGAATCGAGGTCCACCATGTTGCCGGCTTCTTTGGCGGCTTGCGTGCCGGTATTCATCGCGACACCAACGTCCGCTTGCGCGAGCGCGGGCGCATCGTTCGTGCCGTCGCCGATCATGGCAACCATGCGTCCGCCCGCTTGTTCCTTGCGGATGAGCGCGAGCTTGTCTTCGGGCGTCGCCTCGGCGAGAAAATCATCCACGCCCGCTTCGGCGGCGATCGCGGCGGCGGTCAACTTATTATCGCCCGTGATCATCACGGTGCGGATGCCCATTTTGCGCAACTGCGCGAAACGTTCCTTGATGCCGCCTTTGACGATGTCTTTGAGTTGAATCACACCGAGCACTTCGCGTCCATCCGCGACAACCAACGGCGTGCCGCCGGAACGCGAAATGGTTTGGACAATCGTTTCCACGGCGTCGGAAAATTGTCCGCCGAGCCGGTCAACGTGAATCTTGATGGCTTGCGCCGCGCCTTTGCGAATCGAACGGATGGGAGTGCGCGCACCGTCGCGTGTTGGCGTGCCACGCGCCGGACCAGACCCAATTCCTCCAAATGTTCCAGGCGCACTCCCATCGAAAAAGTCCACGCCGCTCATGCGCGTCTGCGCGGTGAACGGAACAAATTGTGCGTGCGGCGCGGCGACTTCGCGGCCGCGCAATTTGAATTTTTCCTTCGCGAGCACGACGATGCTGCGGCCTTCCGGCGTTTCATCGGCGAGCGACGCGAGTTGCGCGGCGTCGGCGAGGCGTTCAACATCAATTCCCGGCGCGGGAATAAAATCCGTCGCCATGCGATTGCCGAGCGTGATCGTGCCGGTTTTATCGAGCAGCAAAACATCCACGTCGCCCGACGCCTCGACCGCGCGGCCGCTCATCGCGAGAACATTGTGTTGCAGCAGACGATCCATGCCCGCGATGCCGATGGCGCTCAACAATCCGCCGATCGTCGTGGGAATCAAACAGACCAAAAGTGCGATCAAAACGGGCACGGAAAAAACAGTAGCGGAATAAATGCCGAACGGTTTCAGCGTCACACACACGAGCAAAAAAATCAGCGTCAGCGCGGACAGCAAAATCGTGAGCGCAATTTCGTTTGGCGTTTTTTGGCGCGATGCACCTTCGACGAGCGAAATCATGCGATCCAAAAATCCTTCGCCAGGATTGATCGAAATGCGGATTTTGATTTCGTCGGACAGCACGCGCGTGCCGCCGGTGACGGCGCTGCGGTCGCCGCCGCTTTCGCGGATGACGGGCGCAGATTCGCCGGTGATGGCGGATTCATCCACCGTCGCCGCGCCTTCGATGACATCGCCGTCGGCAGGAATCACTTCGCCCGCATGGACGACCACGACATCGCCTTTGCGCAAACCATTCGCGCTGACTTCTTCGATCTGGCCGTTTTTGCCGACGCGGCGCGCGACGGTGTTGACGCGCGTGCCGCGCAACGCTTGCGCTTGCGCCTTGCCGCGACCTTCAGCGACGGCTTCGGCGAAATTCGCGAACAGCACGGTGAACCAAAGCCAGACCGCGAGTTGCGTGATGAAACTGCGGTCGGTGGCGGGCGCGGTGAAAATGCCAAACGTCGTCAGCGCCGCGCCGACCATCGTCACGAACATGACGGGATTTTTCACCATCAGGCGCGGGTCGAGCTTTTTGAAAGCTTCGCCGATCGCCGGCCCGGCAATTTTCCAATCAAACAGAGAAGGAGCTTTATGAGTCATAAAATTTACGATTTGCGAATGACGATTTGCGATCGGAATCGGTTAAAAAAGTTTTCCCTGAAGCATCAGGAAATGTTCAACGATCGGGCCGAGCGCGAGCACGGGCAAATAATTCAGCGCGCCGACGAGCAACACCGTGCCGAGCAGCAGCAAAATAAATGTGCCGCCGGAAACCGGGAACGTGCCGGCACTGGCGGGAACCAATTTTTTCTGCGCGAGCGATCCGGCCAGCGCCATGATCGGGATGATCATCAGGAAACGTCCGATGAGCATCGCGAAACCCAGCGTCGTGTTATACCACGGCGTATTCGCGGAAAGGCCGGCGAACGCGCTGCCGTTGTTGCCCGTGCAGGAACTGTAAGCGTAGAGAATTTCGCTCAAACCGTGCGGGCCGGCGTTGTTGAGTCCGGCCAAGCCCCAATCGCTCACCGCCGCCCACGCGGAAAATCCGAGAATCGAAACGCACAAAATCAGCAGCGAGAGCATCGCCATTTTCACGTCGAACGCGCCGATTTTTTT
>JAMFSG010000036.1 GCA_026225155.1 Verrucomicrobiota bacterium | reverse complement strand
GCTGGCTGCAAACCCAGCCGCCCGCCGTCCACGGCGAGACGATGATGCACGGCACGCGGAAGCCTGCGCCGATCGGCACACCTTTGATGAATTCGTGTTCCGTGCCGGCAGGCGGATTTGGCGGGCAAACGTGGTCAAAAATGCCGTCGTTTTCATCATAGTTCAAAATGAAAACCGTTTTCGCCCAGACTTCGGGATTCGCGGCGATGGCATCAATCTTACTCGCGACAAATGCCGCGCCATCGGCAGGCATATAATCAGGATGTTCGGATTGATAACTCGGTGGAAAAATCCACGAGACCGTCGGCAGCTTGTCGTTCATCGCGTCATATTCAAACTGGCCTTCGGGGCCGCGCGCAACGCCTTTGAGATAGAGCGGCGAATCTTTCGGCGCGCTGCGGAATTGGTTGAAAGTTTCCAGCATGTTAGTGCCGTAGTTATCTTCCTGCTGATAAGTCTTCCAACTAACGCCGGCTTTTTCCAGACGCTCGGCATAAGTCGTCCAACTGAAACCTTCCTTTGATATTTTATTGCTGATGATCGGGCCGCCGTGTTCGCCGTCGGGATCAATTGTTCCCGTCATCCAATACATCCGGTTCGGCCACGTCGGCCCCATGATGGAACAATGATACGCGTCGCAGATCGTGAACGCCTCGGCCAGCGCGAATTGAAACGGAATGTCCGCGCGCTTGTAATAACCCATCGTGTAAGGCCCGTTCACGCCGTCGGCGGCGCGGTGCGCGGGCAGCCAGTTATCCATCTTGCCGTTGTTCCAGGCTTCGTGCTGTGTTTTCCAGCCGTGATTGGTGGAGGGAATTTTCTGCGCGCTCGTGGTGCGCGTATTCAAATGAAACGGCAGCATGAAACCGTCGGGGTTCTGCGGATCAGGCTGGTAGAAAACAGATTTGCCGTTCGGCAATTTCAACGCGTTCGGATCATCAAAGCCCCGCACGCCCGCCATCGTTCCAAAATAATGGTCGAACGAACGGTTTTCCTGCATCAGCACGACAACGTGTTTGATGTCTTTCAACGAAGGCTTGCTCGCGGGCGCTTGCGCGAGCGCGCGGCGCACATTCGGCGGCATCAGCGTCGCGGCCAAAGCCGTCGCGGCCATGCTCGCGGAATATTTCAGCATCCGCCGCCGCGTCATCTTGAACGGATTCGGATTGTTGGTGGAATTGGAATTGGACGATTGGTTCATGTTAATAAAAAAATATGAGACGTGGATAAATCAAAAAGGAAACGGAAAATTAAAATCAAACGCGCGCGACGATCGTGGCATAAACCTGCTTGCCGTGATTATCAATCATGCGCACGTCCATTTTGTCCGCTTGCAACGAAACGGTCGTGAAACCGGAACAGGATTTCGCAAACTTCGAATGCTTGCTGTAAAACGTCGGCGTGTGTTGCGAACCGGCGCCGGAATCGAATAGGTGCACTTCGCCCGCCATCAAATGTTGCAAGTCGTGGTCGTGGCCGTTGAAGTAGGCTTGAACTTTGTGCTCGTGCAGCAGCGGTAAAATATTTTCGATCAATTCGGGCGTGTCGCCGTGGCCGCCGCCGGAATAAATCGGATGATGCGCGATGACAATTTTCCATTGCGCGGTGGACGCGGCGAGCGCGGCCTTGAACCACGCGAGTTGTTTCGGCACGTCCTGTTTCGCCGCATTCTCGATGGAATTTTTATCGTTGCGATACGCGTGCAACATCGGCGTCGTGTCGAGATAGAAAAAATCCGCCGTCGTGTTCGCATCAATCTGGTGCGTCTGCTGATAATAACGCGCGGGCATATTCCAGCGCGGATTGATTTTATTGTAAGCGATCTGCGCGTCGCAATCGCTGCCGCTGTGATAATCGTGATTGCCTAAAATGCAATACCATGGAAGTTGCAACGCCGGGTCGCGATAAACTTCTTCAAACGATTTCTGCCAGTGCGGATCGTCCACGGACTTGACGCCGTTTTCGTAAAAATTATCGCCGACGGAAATGATAAATTTGGGATTTATTTTTTTCGCGGCCACGGCCATTTGCTGCGCGACTTCAACTTGATCCTGTTCGCCTTGCCGGCCCCAATCGCCGAAGACCAGAAAATTAAAACCGTCAGGCGCGACAGTTTGAGTTGCCGGTTCCGCCAGCAAACTGACCGGCAAAAACTTGCTGGCCACGACGGCCTGACTGGCGACAAAAAGGATGCGAACGAATTCGCGGCGTGTATGTTTCATCATCTCACCTACTTATGAGCAAAGTGGCGAGCGATGTCCGATGAGTCAAGCGAATGAGCCTGCAGAAATGTTAAATCGCGGTGACGGAAGTTTAATTCAAAAAAATTCAACCACGAAAGACACAAATCACACAAAAAATCAAAACCGACTTTTGGTGATGGTAGGGACGCCGCGCTGCGGCGTCCCCGCCCGAAGCGATAGCGGAGGGTGGAACGAACCGGCATGACATGCGCCTGGGCAAAACAGTTCCGTCGCCTGACGCTGCGCTCGGCGACGGGGACAGCGCAGCGCGCTGTCCCTACCCGGACGTTTCTGTCATAGCCATGACCTCGTAAAACAAACCAAAGAAAAACAATCTGTTCTCTTTTGTGTGTTTTGTGTTTTTCGTGGGTAAATAAAAAAAGCCAGGCGCAAGGCCTGGCTTTTGGTCAAAGACGGAAAATTATTTCTTCTTTGCCGCCACGGTTTTCGTTTTGGCGACTACCGGTTTTTTCTTGGCGACCGGTTTCTTTTTTACAACGACGGGCGCGACCGGCACCGGTGGCAGCAACACGGCCTTGTTCTTTTTCAAAAATTTATTGATGGTGGCGATGCTGCCGACAAGGTTGGGAATGCGGACGGCGTTGGGCTTGGCGAGTTTGTAATGCACGAGCAGTTTGCCGACCATGCCGACTTGCAGATTAAGTTCAGCCATCTGCCAGACTTGTCCGTCGGCCAACGGTGCTTGGGGAATTCGAGGTGCGGCCTTGGTATTCGTCATTCCAGAGTATGCAACGGCGCATGACGTTAAACCAGCTAAATCGCCGCATTCAAAAAACTGGTAATGGGTGGTCAGCTTGGTGGGGCGAGCGTCCTCGCGAGC
>JAMFSG010000426.1 GCA_026225155.1 Verrucomicrobiota bacterium | reverse complement strand
GCTGCTCATCCCGAACCCAAGCCGTGGCAAAGTGTTTGCCAAAGAAACCCTCGCCTTTGGGAACTGTCCACGCGGAAAAAATTATCAGAAATAAAGTAATCTGCTGTTGCGCTTCAATGATTAATGAGCAAAAATTTGGCGTTCCTATTTACGAGTTTCAAATTAAAGACGGGGTTGATGGGGCGGGTCTTATGCTGAAAAATTCCGTAGAGAACAAAATTGCCGTCGGCGTGGTGTGCTCATTACTGGTGCTGGCTGGCATCGGCGTCCTTTCCTATCGGACGACTACGAATCTCATCGCCGCGCAAAATTGGGTTTATCACTCGCAACAGGTCATCACGACGCTGGAATCTTGTCTGGCCATGATGACGGACGTGGAAACCAAGCAACGCGGCTATCTGTTGACGGGTGATGAAACTTTTTTGAAAGATTGCCAGGTCGCACAGGCGCAAGTCGGCGACTGGGTCAAAAAAGTTCAAGTCCTCACTGCGGACAATCCGCAGCAACAGCAGCGGTTGAAAAAACTGGAAGGATTGATCTCCCAACGGCTGGCCATGTTGAACAGCCGGATAACTTTGCGGCAAACACAGGGACTGCAAGCGGTCATCCCGGCTGTCGCCACGCGGCAGGGCAAGGAATTGATGGATCAAGTTTGGGCGGCGGTGGCGGAAATGCGGACGGCGGAAGATGAACTGCTTTTGCAACGCCAACACGCGGCGCAAGCACGGGCAAAAGCCAGCCAAGCCATCATCGCGGGCGGCAGCACGCTGGCGTGCCTGATCGGGTTGGTGGCATTTTATTCGACGCGACGCGATTTGCGGTTGCGGGAAAAGGCCCAGGCGGAACTCAAGGAAAGCGAAGCGTTGATGGAATCCATTTTGGACAATACGCCGGCGATCATTTTCCTGAAAGATTTGGCCGGGCGTTATCTGTTCGTGAACCAACGGTTTGTGGAAGTGTCGGGACATTCGCTGGCCGAGGTCCGCGGCAAAACGGTTTTTGACATCGCTCAAAAAGAGCCGGCGGCGATCGCCACGGAACAATTTCGCCAAGTTGTGGCCGCGGGAAATCCGGTGCAATTTGAAGAAACTATCAATTATGCCGGTCATTCGCACCAACACTTGACCGTGAAATTTCCCGTGCGAGATGCGGCAAGTAAAATCTACGCGGTCGCCGGTATTTCCACCGATATCACCGAACGCAAGGAAGTGGAAAAAATGCGGTTGCAGTTTCAGACCCTGTTTGAATCCGCGCCGGGTTTGTATCTCGTGTTGAAACCGGATTTCACCATCGTGGCGGTGAGCAATGCTTATTTGGAGGCAACGATGACGCAGCGCGAAGCCATCATCGGGCGCGGCATTTTTGAAGTTTTTCCAGATAACCCAAACGATCCCGAAGCCGACGGTGTTTCCAATCTGCGCGCATCCCTAAACCGCGCGCTGCAAAATGCCGTCACTGATACGATGGCCATCCAGAAATATGATGTGCGCCGCGCGGATGGTTCGTTTGAAGAACGCTTTTGGAGCCCGATCAATACGCCGATTTTGGACGCGCAAGGCCGCGTGGAATATCTCATCCATCGCGTGGAAGACGTGACGGAATTCGTCCGCCGCAAACAGCAGGCGGAATCGCCGGGCAATGAAGATATGCAAAAACGCCTCGAACAAATGGAGGCGGAAATTTTCGGCAGTTCGCAGGAAGTGAAGGCGGCGAACGAACAACTTCGCGTCGCCAATGAGGAATTGGAGGCGTTTTCCTATTCAGTCTCGCACGATTTGCGCGCGCCGTTGCGTCACATCAACGGCTTTGTGGATCTGTTGAACAAGCAAGCGGCGGAAAAATTGGACGAACGCGACCGCCGTTTTCTGAACATCATCGCTGATTCCGCGCGGCAGATGGGAATGTTGATTGATGACCTGCTGCTTTTTTCCAAGATGAGCCGGATGGAATTGCGGCAGTCCAAAATTGATCCGAAATCGCTGCTTGATGAAGCCATCAAATCCGCCGAAGCCGAGGCGAACGGCCGCATCATCCGCTGGAAAATTTCACCATTGCCAGAAGTGGACGCCGATCCGGCCATGCTGCGGCAAGTCTGGGTGAATCTCATCAGCAATGCCGTCAAATATTCCCGCACGCGCAATCCAGCGGAAATTGAAGTGGGCGGTGCAAATGGCGCGGCTGATGAAGTGATTTTTTTTGTGCGCGACAACGGCGTGGGTTTCGACATGAAATACGCCGACAAGCTGTTTGGTGTGTTTCAGCGGCTGCACAGCATTGATGAGTATCCTGGGACTGGAGTTGGACTTGCGATCGTCCAGCGAATCATCATCCGCCACGAGGGTGCGGTGACCGCCAAGGCAGAGCGCGGCAAGGGGGCGACATTCGGATTCACACTCCCGACGGAGGTCTGAGCATGAGCGACGGAACCTACGAGCCGGTG
>JAMFSG010000425.1 GCA_026225155.1 Verrucomicrobiota bacterium | reverse complement strand
GAAGAGCGAGGAGTTCAACAGTTGCGCGGCGGGCATGGGCGTTTTTGCCGGCAAGGTCGTGCGCTTCACCGAGCAACCCGGCCTGAAAATTCCGCAGATCGGCTGGAACCAGCTCGACATCGTGCAGGCGAATTGTCCCTTGTATCGCGGCATCGAAAATGGCAGTTACGTTTATTTCGTGCACAGTTTTTATCCGCAGCCGGTGGATCAATCCATCGTCGCGACGCGCACGGATTACGGCAATAATTTTGCGTCCTCAATCTGGCGTGACAATGTTTACGCCACGCAATTTCATCCGGAAAAAAGCCAGAAAGTCGGACTGCAACTGCTGAAAAATTTTGTGGAACTCACAAAAAACTGAAGAGAAATTGTCGTGCGAAACATTCGCCGACCTGCGCGCTTTGCACTTGCCAGACATTTCTTTTATTCCATAATTATTTTTCGTCAGGTTGACGGCGGATTGGTTGGGGATTTAGCTCAGTTGGTAGAGCGTCTCGTTCGCAATGAGAAGGTCAGGAGTTCGAGCCTCCTAATCTCCACCAGCCTTCGCCTGAACGCAGTGAAAGCGAAGGCGGGCGAACGCATCCATTTCGCCAAGAGCTACGGCTCGGCAAGCCAGTTTGTCTGCGGTTCAAAAAAAGGATGCCAGTTATTTTCAAACCGCCAAAATTTCCCCCGATGCAAGCGCGTCATTTTGAAGCCATTATTTTTTCGGCGAAAGCCACCATCGGAGCCGTCGCGGCGGCACTGGCTTATAAATTTTTCGGACTGCCCGGCGCGCCATGGGTGGCGGCAGTGTCCGCCGTGCTGGTGACGCAACTGGATCTACATTCCTCATTGAAAGCATCGCTGCTGCGCGTTGCGGCCAATCTCGCCGGCGCGCTGAGCGGCGCCATATTGCTGGCAATCACAGGAAAACCAATCGTGGCGATGGCCATCGGCGTCATGGCCACCAGTTTGATTTGTCATTTGCTAAAACAAGACGATGCCCTGCGTCCGGCGGCGGTCGCGGTCATCCTGGTGACAATTGTCGGCGGGAGCAGCGAATGGCACAGTTCATTCAATCGCGTCACCGGCGTCGTCATCGGCTGCGCGTGCGCGCTCATTGTGGGATTTTTATTCGACAAATTGAGCAGCGTAATCAAACTGCCCGGCAAGGAGCAAACTGAGAAAACCAAATCGTCTGAATAATTTTTCGCTTATGAAATTTTCCTTAAAAAACAAATGGGTTTTGATCACCGGCGCTTCCAGCGGATTTGGCGCGGCGGCAGCAACGGCTTTTGCAGCGGAAGGCGCGAAATTATTGCTCGGCGCGCGCAGGCTGGACCGTTTGGAAAAAATTTCGGCGACGGCAAAAAAATCCGGCGCGACGCAATCGCATTTTCACGAACTGGATGTCTCCCAAACGGCGAGCGTGGAAACTTTCGTCGCGTGGGCGAAGGGAAAATTTAAATCGCAGCCGCTGCACGTCTTGATCAACAACGCCGGCGGCGCGCACGGACTGGACACCGTTGCAGACGGCAAGGATGCGGATTGGGAAACGATGTTGCAAACAAACGTGCTCGGCGTCTTGCGCGTGACGCGCGCGGCGTTGCCGTTGCTGCCGCGCGATGCGGGCGCAAGCATTCTCAATATCGGTTCCATTGCCGGACATGTTGCTTACGCGGGCGGCGCGGCTTATTGCGCGGCCAAGG
>JAMFSG010000424.1 GCA_026225155.1 Verrucomicrobiota bacterium | reverse complement strand
GATCACGTCGGACAATGCCATCGTCGCGAAACCGGCGTGGGTTCCGGGCAAGCTGGCGATTTATTACACGTCCTACGCACGCGACAATCCGGATATTTTTTATCACAGCCTTTCGACGGGACAACGCCGCGTGATCGCCGGTTATTCCGGTTTGAACACGAGCGCGTCAGTTTCGCCGGACGGCTCGAAGGTGGCGATGATCTTGAGCAAATCCGGCAGCCCGAACGTCTGGGTTTGCAACGCGGATGGAACCGGCTTGAAACGGTTGACGACGGGCGCGGAAGATTCGTCGCCGTGCTGGTCGCCGGATGGACAATGGATTTGTTTTGCGACGAAAATCAATGCGCGCCGGCGGCTGGCGAAAGTTTCGGCGGAAGGCGGCGCGGTGCAAACTTTGAGCACGACGGGCGCGCCGAATCCGACGGAGCCGGATTGGTCGCCGGACGGCAAATGGATCGCGTTCACTTCGCAAACGAGCGAATTTGACATCTGCGTGATGCCGGCGGATGGCAGCATGGCACCGGTGGTTTTGGTGCCTGGCCAAAACCCATCATGGGCCCCGAATTCGCGCACGCTGGTTTTCAATCATCGGGCGTCCGGCTATCGCCAAGTGCTGTCTGTGCTTGACGTTTTCACGAAACAATACAAGGATTGTGCACGAGCGACGGGTAGCAATTCCCAACCCGCTTGGGCGAGATAACTTTTTAGGACCGTTAACATTTCACCAACTCGCAACTATAATTTAACCAGAACGAAATAATATGAAATTGAACAAATTGACTTTCTCGCTGCTCATCGCACTCACGGCGACGCTCGCGGCAACCGGCTGTAAAAAAGGGAATAATGGAATCACGCCGCTGCCGGGCGAACGCCCTGGGCTTGTTAATGATCAAAATAATAATCCGAACACTTTGCCGAATACGCCACCATTTAATCCTGACGCAAATCCTAATTTTAATAATATGACGCCCGGCAACATTCCAACTTCAGTAGATTGGGATCCAGTGAACTTTAATCAAGACCGCGCGGCGCTGGCGGCTTACACGGTTCATTTCAAATTTGACAGCGCGGTCGTGCAGGACAATGAACAGGCGAACATCGCTTCCGTCGCGCAGGCTTTGACGGCGGATGTGAATGCGAAATTGCTCATCGAAGGTCATTGCGACGAACGCGGCACGGAAGAATACAACCGCTCGCTCGGCGAACGTCGTGCACTCGCGTTGCGCGAGGCGCTCGCGAAAAACGGCATTGATCCGGCGCGCATCCGCACTATCAGCTACGGCAAGGACAAACCGGTCGATCCCGGCCACGACGAAGCCGCCTTCGCCAAAAACCGCCGCGGCGAATTCGTCCTCTGCCATCCGAAATAAAACGAACTAGCTGAAATCTTAAAATTCAAGGCCGCGTGCAAACGCGGCCTTTTTTATTTGTCGGGAAGGTTGCCGTGTCGGCGACCCTGAAACTATTGGACGGCGGCGCGCGTCTGTTCCTTTGGGATTTTGTTCCTTTACTAAATGGAACAGTGAGCGTAAGTTGTGTTTATCTGGGTTATCTTATGAATGCTATGCTTGCAGCTTTTGGGATCGGCGGGATGGAAGTGATTTTGATCATCGCCGTGGTATTGATTTTGTTTGGTGCGAAGAAAATTCCCGAGCTGGCCAAAGGTCTTGGCACTGGCATCAAGGAATTCAAAAAAGCCACCAAAGATGTCACGGACGAAATCCATAACGCCGCCGAAACGCCCTCGACCGTGACGCCGGCTCAAAAACTTCCGCCCGCCAACACGACCGCGCAAACGCCAGCGCAATCAATGCCGCCAGAGACGAAAGTCATTTGACGGTTGATTTTTTCCGCCGCCGTTTTTCATGGCTGAATTTTCTTCAGAACCGCCGGACGACGAAGGCGGCCCGGTAAAATCTTTTCTCGAACACCTCGAAGATTTTCGCTGGGTGCTCGTCAAGATCAGCGCCTCGCTGGCCTTGGCCATGCTCGTTTGCCTGCTCGGTGCCAACTATGTCATGGCCGTCATCAAATGGCCGCTGACGCAGGCCACCGTCAGTTATCCCGGCACGAATCAAGTGGTCACCGTCAGTTTCGGCACGAACCGGCTCGGCCATTTTGAAATTTCTGACGCGCAGCAAAAATCCTTGAATCTCGGATCGAACCGCTTCGTCGCCGTCACAGTCGAACCGCTTTTGCTCGGCACGAATCAGGTTCTCGGCTGGCACGTTGATCCCAACATGGCCACGGCGGATGACGCGCAGCGGATGCAGATTGATCTCGTGAACTTGAGTCCGGCGGGCGGATTTTTTGTGGCGATCCAGGTTGCGTTTTATGGCGGACTTTTGCTGGCCGCGCCGTTCATTTTGTTTTTCGTTTTTTCGTTCGTTTTTCCGGCGCTGAAAATCCGCGAGCAAAAATATATTTTCCGCGCACTGTTCATCGGCGGCGGACTTTTTCTGGTCGGCGTCAGTTTTTGTTATTTTGCCCTGATGCCCGTCGCGCTCGCCGCGTCACAAAAATATTCCAACTGGCTCGGCCTCGGCGCGTCGCAATGGCGCGCGGAAGAATACATCAGCTTCGTCTGCCGTTTCATGCTCGGCATGGGTTTGGGTTTTGAACTGCCGGTGGTGATTTTAACTCTCGTGAAAATTGGCGTCATCAGCTACAAAACTCTGCGTGGAATATGGCGTTACATGATCGTAATTGTATTAGTTTTGGGTGCGTTTTTAACAACCCCCGAAGTCGTCACACAAGTTTTAATGGCAGTTCCGCTTTATTTGCTTTACGAATTGACAGTCTGGGTCGCGTGGTATTGGGAGCAGCCAGATCGGGCAAAAGCGCGCCGCTCGTTGCTGCTGGTGCTGGCCGTCATTTTGGCGGTGGTTGGCGGATTATTATGGCTGGCGCATCAACATGGCTGGCCGCCGTTCCGCCATCATTGAACACAGATTTTTAATCGGCGGAAAACGGGCTTTACAAGCCGGAGATTCGGCGTAGATTCAAAACACAAACTGAAACCGATATGCGCAAAATAATTTTTCCGATGTTCGCCGTCGCCGCAGTTCTTTTCGTCGCCGGCTGCGCCAACCCCGAACAAAAACTCGGCCGCGGCTTGAGCAACAGCTTTGAAATCGTCCGCCTCGGCGACATGCGCCGCACCATCGAGCAAACTTCCTTGATTGATTCACCCGGCGAAGGTGCCACTACCGGCGTGATTCGCGGTTTTGACCGTTCGATGGCGCGCACTGGCATCGGTATTTACGAAGTCATCACCTTTCCGTTTCCGCCGTATCATCCCGTCGCCACCAAATATCTGACGGTTGATCCCGTGTCTCCCGACAGCTACACGCCGCGCCTGATGGCCGATCCGTTGTTTGAAACCGATACCTACAGCGGCTTTAGCGGCGGCGACATCGCCCCGTTCGTTCCCGGCAGCCGTTTCTCGGTGTTCGATAACTGAACGTGAAAAATCTCCGCAAGGCGCGCCAACCATTTTGTTGGCGCGTTTTGCTTTTCTAAATGTCACTACAACTTAAATCGCCCTGCAAAGTTAATCTCATCCTGAACATCCTCGGCAAACGCGCCGATGGCTTTCACGAGTTGGAAACCGTCATGCAGCCGGTGGATTTCTGCGACGAACTTTTTTTTGAACGCGGCGGAAATTCCGTCGAACTGGCCTGCAATGAAAAAACTTTGCCGACCGATTCAAAAAATCTGGTCCACCGCGCAGCCACTTCGTTTTTGACTGCCGCGAAAATTTCCGACGGCGTTAAAATTCGCCTGGAGAAAAAAATTCCGCTCGCGGCCGGACTTGGCGGCGGCAGCGGCAACGCAGCCACGACTTTGCTCGGCTTGAATGAACTTTTTGGCTCGCCATTTTCGCTCGAAAAATTACATGAACTCGCCGCAACGCTCGGCTCTGACATTAATTTCTTCCTGCAAAACAAACCGGCATTGGCAACCGGTCGCGGTGAAAAAGTTGAATCGCTCGAAAATTTTCCGGCATTGAATGGCAAGGCTTTTTTCCTCGTGCACCCCGGCTTTGGCATTTCCACGCCGTGGTCGTATCAGAATCTCGCGCGGTTTCCTGAAGCGTTGAACGGTCAAAAAGGCCGCGCGCAAAAGTTGATCGCGCAACTTCAGACAAATAATTGGGCCGCCATCGCCGACGGCTTTTACAATTCGCTGGAAGCGCCGGCATTGGACAAATTCCCCGTGCTGAAATTATACCAGGAATTTTTGGCCGCGAACGGCGCGCTCGTTTCGCTCATGTCCGGCAGCGGCTCGACGACGTTTGCCATCGCGAAAAATGTTTCCATCGCCGAAGTGCTTGCGGAAAAATTTAAATCACAGTTCGGCGACAATGGCTGGACCACCGTGGTTCCAGTTTGAACCGAAATTAACAAAGGGAACAAAGAATCAATCTTCGTTCACTTTGTTTGCTTTTTTGAATCAGATTTTAGTTTGAAGTGCGCGGCGAACTTGCCGCATGCGAACCAAAATCCAGACCGAAAACCCAAACATCGTTGAAGCAATTATTAAAAGAAACGTTGTTAGCGTGATGTAAAAATAATAATAGGCTAAATTATCTGTATATCTTACATCCAAAAAATCCTTCGCAGCCAATCCTAACCAAAATAATCCCAAAAAGATTCCGCCACGAAAGTTTCGGTTTATTATTTCGATGACTTTTTGTTCGTCGCCTACTTTTCGCCAAAGCAAACGACTTTCGCATTTAGCCAAAAAATTATGTGCCTGTGCTTCAGTCACAAAATAATTTACATCACACTTCCGCACTTTTTTCCACGCCGGGAATTTCTTTGCGCGATTGCACGACTTGATCCACGAGACCGTAATTTTTCGCTTCGTCGGCGCTCATGAAATTATCGCGGTCGCAATCTTTTTCCACTTGTTCCACCGGTTTGCCGGTGTGTTTGGAAATGATTTCGTTCAGGCGCTGCTTCAATTTCAGCATGTATTTGACGCGGATTTCCACGTCGCTGGCCTGACCTTCCGCGCCGCCGAGCACTTGATGGATCATGACGTTGCAATTCGGCAACGCGAAACGTTTGCCTTTCGTGCCGGCGCAAAGCAGCACTGCGCCCATGCTCGCGGCTTGGCCGATGCAATAAGTATTCACGTCGCACGTCAGATATTGGATCGTGTCGTAGATCGCGAGGCCGGCCGTGACGCTGCCGCCGGGCGAATTGATGTAGATGTGGATGTCTTTTTTCGGATCGCTCATCTGCATGAACAGAAGTTGCGCGACGACAATGTTGGCCACTTGATCGTCAATCGGTGTGCCGATGAAAATGATGCGGTCAACGAGCAGCCGCGAATAAAGATCCCAAACGCGTTCGCCGCGTCCGTCGCGTTCGATGACCGTCGGAATCGTGTAATTGGTGATGTCTTTCATGGCGGACAAAGTAGCGTATTTTGGCGGCAAGTAAAGTTGCGGCAGGATTTGACCAAAAACCAACCCGGATAAAATCAAAAAAGTAAATCGGAGATTTTTTTTAATCCGGATTCGCCCATGCCATCGTGATTAAAATCCTTTTTGCTGCGCAGCCCAACCTTGTTTCATCAGCTTCAGCAAATGCGTCAACGCGTCCTCGTAGGTGCGCTTTTTTTCGGCGGCGAGCTGGCGGGCGCGCTTGTCCAACTGCGCGGCCATTTCGGCGGATTTTTCCGCCGGACAGCCGAGCGCGACGAGGATTTTGGCGAGTTCGGAAATTTCCATGAATCGTGATCCGCTGAATGGTTAAATCGTTGAACCGGAAAATTTCAGCCGATTCAACGATTCAACTTTTTTAGCGATTCAAAAAAATTCATTTCACCGAATCCGCCGGAACGATTTTCACGCTGATGAGCGTTTGTTTCGTCACCGGACGATCGCCGGGGCGGATGGGCGTCGTGGCGATTTTTTCCAACACGTCGTCGCCTTTGATGAGTTTGCCGAACGCGGTGTATTGGCGATCCAAAAAGCGCGGGTCGCCGTGGCAGATGAAAAATTGCGAACCGGCGGAATCGGGACTCTGAGAGCGTGCCATTGAAAGCACGCCGCGCACGTGCGCTTTGTCATTGAATTCAGCCTTGATCTGATGGCCGGGACCGCCGGTGCCCCATTGCGATTCCTTGCTCGCATCTTTCGTCAGGGGATCGCCGCCCTGGATCATAAAACCTTTGATGACGCGATGAAACGCCGTGCCGTCGTAAAAACCTTTTTTCGCGAGGTCGGTGAAATTTTTGACGTGGCCCGGCGCGACGTCCGGCCAGAATTCGAGAACTATTTCGCCGGCGCTGGTATTAAGAATTGCAACTTCGCTCATAAAATTATTTTTAGAAACCTTTATTTGAAATTTCGTTTTTTGCCGGCAAATCTACTGACAAAATCGTCACGGACTTGATGTAATCGAGGTTCGG
>JAMFSG010000423.1 GCA_026225155.1 Verrucomicrobiota bacterium | reverse complement strand
CCGCGCCAACGCCAGCTTACACGAAAGCGCGCGAACAGGTTTTTGCCGACGCGCACAAAGTCGCGCTCGCGCTCGCGCCGCCAACGAAAGCGTATCATTCGATTTGGATTTATGGCGTGCAGCTCGACAATGAAGCCGAATAAAATAAAAATTTCGTGGATCCGCTTTACGGCAAAACTTATTTGCCGCGCAAATTCAAAATTGGCTTTGTCATTCCGCCCATGAACGACATGGATATTTTCACGAACTGCCTCGGCTTCATCGCCATCGTCGAAAACGACCAACTCATCGGTTACAATCTCGCCGTCGGCGGCGGCATGGGACGCAGTCATGGAAATGTGCAAACATATCCGCGCCTCGCGGACGTCATCGGCTTTTTTACGCCGGACAAACTTGTGGATGTCGCGAAAGCGGTGCTGACAATTCACCGCGATTTCGGCGATCGCACCGATCGCAAACACGCGCGCTTGAAATATGTTGTCGCCGAACGCGGCGTGAAATTCATGCAGGACGAAGTGAACAAACGCGCCGGTATCACGCTCGCGCCCATGAAGCCTTACCAATTCACGACTACCGCCGATTTGCTCGACTGGCGCAAAGGCGTGGACGGAAAATGGTTTCTCGGATTGTTCGTAGAAACTGGCCGCGTAAAAAATGCGCAAAAAATCGCCTTGCGCGAAGTCGCGGAAAAATTCCCGCACATCGAATTCCGTTTGAGCGCAAATCAAAATGTGATTCTCGCGAACGCCAGCGACGCCGATAAAACGGCGATCAATGCAGTTTTCGCGGCGCACGGCGTCAAAACCGAAAACCAGGCGAGCATCATGCGCGCGGCGGGCATGGCGTGTCCGTCGCTGCCGACGTGCGGCCTCGGCCTTGCGGAATCGGAACGCATGTTGCCGGCGATGATTGATCGCATCGAAAAACTCGCGGGCGAAGTCGGTCTGACGAACGAAGAAATCATCATCCGCTCGACCGGATGCCCGAATGGTTGCGCGCGGCCTTACATGGCGGAACTCGCGTTCGTCGGCAAAGCGCCCGGGCGTTATCAAGTTTGGCTCGGCGGCAATGCTTCTGGCACACGCCTGAATCGCGTTTGGAAAGACGTCATCAAAGAAGCGGAATTAGAAACTGAATTGCGTCCCGTGCTCGTGCGTTTCGTCAAAGAAAGAAATGCCGGCGAACGTTTCGGCGACTGGTGCGACCGCGTGTTTTTGAACGAGCAGAAAATTAATAATTAAAAAAACAAGCAGCGAAGCGCCTGGTTTCTTCGTTGTTTGAACCACTTGGTTTTGATAAAATATTTACCATGAATGAACGACGCACACGAGTCATTGAACCGGTTTTTGCAGGTTTCAAATCATTCAAAGAAGCTGAAACCTATGAACGCACTTGGTGGCATTCACTGACACCGTTGGAACGGTTGTCCCATCTTGAAATCGCCAGACAATACGCCTATGGATCCGAGGCATCTGAACCAAGATTTTCGCGAGTTCCTGCAATGTCTCAACGACGCCGGCGTTGAATACTTGCTGATCGGCGGACACGCCGTCGCGTATTATGGTTATGTGCGCCCGACCACGGACATGGACATTTGGATTGCATTGAGCCGTGTCAACGCGGAAAAAGCCGTCCAGGCCATCCGCAAGTTTTTTGGAACCGAAATGGATGGGTTAGTGCCGGAATGGTTTTTGGATCCGGAAAACGTCAGCAAATTTGGCGCACGCCCGTTTCTGATTGAAATCCTTACGCGCATTGACGGCGGGGAATTTGATTCCGTTTTTCCGAGGCGTATCGTGGCTGAGATTGACGGTGTGCGCACGAATTTGATCGCCTTGGATGATTTGAAAACAAACAAACGCGCCAGCGGACGGAATAAAGATTTGGCCGACCTGGATAATTTACCGTAAACAATTTTTTGAAATGACGACTGAACAAATTAAAACCGCGAATGCCGAGTTACGCTCCAAAACGCCGCTGGAAATCGTTCGTTGGGCGGTTGCGCAAGGCAATGGCCGCGCGATTGTCTCGACGAATTATCGGCCTTACGAAGCGGTGATTTTGCATCTCGCGACGCAAGTGCAGGCGGACATTCCAGTGCTTTGGGTTGATCATGGCTACAATCGTCCGGCAACTTACAAGCACGCGGAAGCATTGAAAAATTTGCTCAAGCTGAACATCAAGGCGTTCGTTCCGAGGATTACTGCGGCGCATTACGATTCTGCGTTTGGAGGCATGCCGGAGCCGACGCCGGAAAATGAAGAGCGCATCAAAGCATTCAGCACGGTGATGAAATTGGAGCCGTTCCAACGCGGCATGAAAGAACTCGCGCCGACAATCTGGCTCACGGCGTTGCGCAAAGTTCAAAATCCGAATCGCGCCGGACTCGACATCGTGGTTGCGGACGAAAATTTTAAGACGATCAAAGTGAGTCCGCTGTTTTATTGGAGCGATGCGGACATGGAAAATTATTTGAAACAAAATAATCTGCCGAACGAATGGGATTATTTTGATCCCGCGAAGGCCGATGACAAACGCGAGTGCGGACTTCACGCAGCGTGGGGCGGCAAAGCGGTGGCAGGAGATGGGAGATAGCAGTTGGTAGATAGGACAGCAGAACCCAACTCCCATCTGCCATCTCCTATCTGCTTTGAAACTATGAGCAGTTACCATTTAGACCATTTGCAGTATCTGGAAACCGAGGCGATTCACATCATGCGTGAAGTCGCGGGCGAATTTGAGCGCCCTGCCCTGCTTTTTTCCGGCGGCAAAGATTCCATTTGTCTTTTGCGCCTCGCGGAAAAAGCGTTTCGTCCATCCGATATTCCAATGCCGTTTTTGAATGTCGAGACCGGCCATGAATTTCCCGAGCTGATTGAATTCCGCGACCGCCGCGCGAAAGAACTTGGCGCAAAACTCATCGTGCGCACGGTGGACGAAGCGATTGCCAAAGGCATCGCGCATCCCGCGCCCGGCGAAATCAGCCGCAACAAGTTGCAGATTCCCGCACTGCTCGGTGCGATCGAGGAATTTCAATTTGATTGCGCCATCGGCGGCGCGCGCCGCGACGAAGAAAAAGCCCGCGCGAAAGAACGTTTCTTTAGTTTCCGCGATTCGTTCGGTCAATGGGATCCGAAAGCGCAACGTCCAGAGATCTGGAATCTTTACAACGCCCGCGTGAATCCTGGCGAAAATATGCGCGTGTTCCCGCTTTCAAACTGGACCGAGATGGACGTTTGGGAATACATCAAAAAAGAAAAGCTCGAAGTGCCGAACATTTATTTCAGCCACGAGCGCGACTGTTTTTGGCGCGGCGGCCAATGGCTGCCGGTTCCGCCGCCGCATACGGACGCGACCAAGCCTGATCCTTTCGCGGGTGCGCGTCCGAAACCGAACGAGCCGATCAAAAAATTGATTGTCCGCGTCCGCACGATTGCCGACATGATCAGCACCGGCATGATCGAATCAAAAACGGACACGATTGACGACATCATCGCCGAAGTCGCCGCCGCGCGCGTGACCGAACGCGGAACGCGTGCGGATGACAAAGCTTCCGAGGCCGCGATGGAAGATCGCAAAAAAGCGGGTTATTTTTAATTTGAAAGCTTCTGTGGTAAAAGCTCCTTACAATGATCGAATTGAATTTTGGAAATTTCAACATGCTTCAATAACATTTTCTGAAACAGCACAACTTTGCGATCAACTTATCAATCACAATATAATTTCAGGTCATCCGCTTCACACTTCATTAATGACTGCACTACATGTTCTGTATGGGCGGCCATTCAAACAAAGAAAAGAAGTAAGGATTTCAGAAGAAATTATCCCACATGACTACCTAGAAACTCACGGGGCATTGATAAATATGCGTGACCAAATATATGCTCACATGGATGTGGATGGCCCAATATCAACAAGTCAAAATTCGTTAAACAAAATTGGGGTTTTAATAAATGGCGGCAATGTCAGATTTGCTATGACAATGGCTTTTCCAAGAGAAGGTCACATTGGGAAAATTCGTGATTTGACAATGCTACTTTCTGAAAAAACTTGGAGTCATTCAGAAACAATTTGGGCAAAGTATTTTAAGCAAGAATTTATTCCAGACAATCAATACGAGGTTAATCTCTCAAAAAATAACGATGACTTTCTAAAACCGATTTGTTTTTGAGAGTTTTTTTGATTATTATTTTATCAATTGCGATGTCACATTCACAGCACCCCATCGAACTTTTGCGCTTCAACACTTGCGGTAGTGTTGATGACGGCAAATCAACGCTCATCGGCCGTTTGCTTTACGATTCCAAATCGTTGATGGAAGACCAAATTGAGGCGATGGAAAAATCCGCCGCGATCACCGGTGGCGGGCAAATTAACCTGGCCAACCTCACCGACGGCTTGCGCGCTGAACGCGAGCAAGGCATCACGATTGACGTCGCGTATCGCTATTTCGCCACGCCGAAACGCAAGTTCATCGTCGCCGACACGCCGGGGCATGTGCAATACACGCGCAACATGGTCACGGGCGCGAGCACGGCGAATTTGTCCATCGTGCTGGTGGATGCGCGACAAGGCGTCATTGAGCAAACGCGCCGACATACTTACATCGCTGCGCTGCTCGGCATTCCGCATTTGGTCATCGCCATCAACAAAATGGATCTGGTCGAATGGAAACAGGAACGCTTTCAGGAGATCCGCGATGAGATCGAAGATTTTCTGCCGAAGCTCGGCGCGTTCCGCGATGTGAAATT
>JAMFSG010000422.1 GCA_026225155.1 Verrucomicrobiota bacterium | reverse complement strand
GCAACAGAAGATCTGGGGGTGGAAATAGAAGTAGAGCAACGAAATTTTGCCAATCGTTTTGAGGCGGCAGAATATTTATTTAATCTTTTTGCTTCAGCGGGATTAAATGATGTTGATCGTGATGGTGGTTTATGGACTTGGCTTTCTCTTTTCTATTTTGATTTGGTTTGCCCTTCGGGAAAAGGTGGCGTTCGAAAGATTGGAGCACAGGCTCGTCATATTGCCGAACCAGGAAACTTTCAACGTTATTATCGTCATCTGCTTGGTGGACCTTTTAGAATTTATCGCGCGCATCGAGATGAACCAAAACGAGCAATGGCATTGCTTTGCCAACCATTGAGCTCACCAGGGGAAGTGGTTGAACAAATTGCCTCTCGGCAGGAATTGGTCACTAATAGAGGAATCGTAGATTTGGCGACGCGGCTTTATTTCGATCCAGTGACAAACTTGAAAAAACAAGGCGTTGAAGGCAAAGGTAATGGAACGCCTCGCCGACTCTCTGATGTTTTGGACCAATTCGACCTTACATGGGATTTATATGCATCGACTGGCCAAGAATTGGTAGCCGTAATGCCAAAGGAATTTGCGAAGTTTTTATTGTAAGTTAATGGCTGACATCTTTTCAAAAATCAAGCGTTCGGAAGTAATGGGCCTGATTCGTGGGCACGGGAACAAGGAGACGGAAGTTGCACTGGCAAAATTGTTTCGGCGGCACAAAATCACCGGCTGGCGGCGGCATCAGAAAATCTTTGGCAAGCCGGATTTTATTTTTCCGAAGCTCAGGCTCGCGGTCTTTGTAGATGGTTGTTTCTGGCATGGTTGTCCCCGGCACGGAACCAAGCCCAAAAGTAATCGCGCATTTTGGAACAATAAATTTTCCCGCAACATTGCGCGTGATCGGTTGGTGAACCGGACTTTGCGGCGGGCGGGTTGGACGGTTCTTCGCATTTGGGAACACGAACTTCCGAAAGTTAAAAAGATTTCGACACCTCACCTTGGCCCTCTCCCCGTTCGTAGCGGAGAGGGAAAATTAATTCGGCGCATTAAAAAAGCGGCTTCCATTGCTGAAAGTCGCTTTTTATAAAGGCGGTCGGCTATCGCGAGATTATTTGGCGCGACAAAGTTTTAGTTCGCGGCTTTGAGCGTCCGCACATACATCGCCAGGGCTTCGATCTCGGATTCGGACAATTTTTTATCGAATTCCGGCATCGCGTGCGGGCCGGTCTTGATCGCGTGAATGATTTCGTCGTCCGTCGTGTCAATCTGCCATTTGGCGTCGGTCAAATTTTGCGCGCCGAGGATGATGCCATGAAAAGTGTGGGCACGGCCATTCGTGCCGTGGCAGCGCACGCAATTTTCGGCGAACAATCCGCCGGCGTTGATTTTGTCTTTCGGCAAATCCGCCTGTTGCTTGGACAATGTATCGGTGGAGGCGCAGCCGGAAATGAGACAGGCCATTCCCGTCGCGACGGCGGCGAATAAAATCTTTTTGGATGCATTCATATCAGGGCTTAATTTTTAGTCCACTCCGTCAGCACATTGTTTGTGCCGAAGACGAGGCGCAGTTTGCTTTCGTAATATTGCGGTCCGGTCGTTTGGATAAAGCCCACGCTGCCGGGATAAGGGCCAAACCCAGATGCGATGGCGACATTGCTGCCATTACTATAACGCGTGATCCATTCGGCGACCTTCCGGCCATCCGTCAATTTCGCCGATTTGTCCGGCGGCCCGAGATCAATGATCGCCTGATCGTAAGTGTAAGAGCCGATGCGCGCATTCCAGTTCGTCTGGGTCGTCGCGCAACCCGCAAACAACATCGCAACGAGTGCGAGCAAAAATAATTGCATCTTCATGCCGCAACTTTAACCGCTCGGCTCTAAAGCGCAAATAGTTGTTCGGCGAGGAAAGGAATAATGCGGCAGATGGTTGCGGGAAAAAGATGGGCGAAACATGGGAAGTTTTGGCCGGCGCGGGCAACGGCTTTTTTGGGCGTGTGTATGGACTTCGCGCCGACCGGCAACGATATTAGCGGAAATGAACTTTAAGGGCGCGAACTGGTCAAAAAGCTCGAGCCGTTTTTCACTGCCATCGGGGGTGGATGATTTATTGCCGGAAGCCAAATCAGACGCAAAAAACGCGCCGTTTTTCGGTGAAAATCAGGTTTATGCGGGAACGGCAAGCCAGAGTTGTTCACAATTAGTTGCGCCACAATCGGCATTGTGCACAACATATTGTGTTTTCCTCTTTACAGGCAACAACGGCTTTGGTTCAGTAGTTCAAGCAAGATTATGTATCTAAAAAATCTTACGGTTTTCGGCTTCAAGTCTTTTGCGGACAAGACGGCGTTGAATTTTCAACCGGGCGTCACGGCCATCGTCGGGCCGAACGGTTGCGGCAAATCGAACGTCTCGGACGCCATCCGCTGGGTGCTCGGCGAGCAATCGGCCAAGGCGTTGCGCGGCGGCGAAATGGCGGACGTGATCTTCAACGGCACGGACGGCCGCAAACCGATGGGCATGGGCGAAGTCTCGCTCACGCTCGGCGGCGTGGACGGCGAAAATCTTCGCGCGGCGGGCGTCGAGCTCGCTTATGACGAGGTCACGCTGACGCGCCGGATTTTCCGCGACGGCGGCAGCGAATATTTTCTCAACCGCACGCCGTGCCGGCTCAAGGACATCCAGCAACTTTTCATGGGCACCGGCATCGGGCGCACGAGCTACAGCATTTTGGCGCAAGGCCACATCACGCAGATTCTTTCGAGCAAGCCGGAAGACCGCCGGATGATTTTCGAGGAAGCCGCCGGCATCACGAAATTCAAATCGCAGAAAAAAGAATCGCTCCGCAAGCTCGAATACACCGAGCAAAATCTTTTGCGCGTCGCCGACACGATCAAGGAAGTGAAACGCCAGATCGGTTCGCTTCAGCGTCAGGCCGGAAAAGCAAAACGCTACAAACAAATTTCACTGGAACTGCAACATCTCGAAACACAACTCGCGCGGCATC
>JAMFSG010000421.1 GCA_026225155.1 Verrucomicrobiota bacterium | reverse complement strand
TCGTTCACTTCCAGAATAACATTGGCCGCCGCGGCGCGCGTCCGGATCGTGATGACACCGCCGGTCGGCAACGCATCCACGGCATTAAGAATCAGATTGGTGAGCGCTTCGCGGATCTCGCTTTCGATGCCGATAAATTCCGGCAATTTCGGCGCGAACTCTTTTTGCACCTCGATCATGATGCTGCCCCGTTGCGGAAGATCGCGCCAGCGCGGACGCGTCATATCCACCGCTTCTTCCGCCAAGCGATTGAGGTTCAACGCGACCAACGCTTCATTCTCATCGCGCAGCCGGTAAAATTCCCGCAAGCCCGCGACGATGTGCGTGATGTCTTGACCCGCCGTTTTGATGTAATGCAGATATTTCTTCGTGTCCTCGGCCATGTTCGGCTCGGTGAGCGCGATCAGTTCGGCGAATCCGACGATGGGCGATAGCGCATTGTTGATGTCATGCGCAATACCGCTGGCCATCTGCCCAAGCGCCTTGAGCCGTTCCTGTTGCATGACCGCCTGCTGCGTCTTGTGCAATTCGTTGTAGGCTATCTGCAGATCCTGATAAAGCTGCGCCTGGCGGACGGCGAGCGCGACGTGCGTGCTTAAATTGCGGATGAACTCGCGTTCCGGCTGGTCGAATTTATTCAGACCGCGCCGGATGAAAACCAGCAGCCCGAACATTTTTTCGTCGAGGAATAGCGGCACGATCAGGCTGGAAAAATCTTCCACGGCGGAAATTCTTCTGGCCGTGGGCGAATCGTTTTTGCTGATGTCCGGCAGATAAACCATTTCGCCGCGCACGCATTTTTCGAAGGATGCGTCCGTGAGTCGAAATTCCGATTGCATCTGATATTGCTCGACGAGCTCCCACGCTTTCGGCCCGCGCGCCATGACCTTGAAATTTTTGGTGACCGCCTCAAACCAATACGCACTGCTGAAATCCAGCGGCAAATAATGTTCCAATTGCTGCAACACGACCATGACGATGCTTTCGGAATCCTGCCGCGCGGCGACGGCGAAAGTGATCTGGTTCAACAACGAAATGCGGTTGAACTGCTGCTGCAAATCCTGCGTGCGTTCCTCGACGCGTTTTTCCAATTCGTCGTTGACCTGTTGCAGCGCCGAGCCGCGCAACTGGATCTGCGCGAGCATCCCGTTGAAGCCGTCAATCAGATGGCCGAGTTCATCGTCGGATTCCTTGACCGCGCGGATGGAATAATTTTTGCCGGATGAAACGATTTCCGCCGGTGCCGCCAGATGCGAAATCGGCCGCGAAATGATCCGCTGCAAACGCGACGCGAGCAGATAAGCCACGAACAGCGAACTGCTGGTGAAAAAAAGCATGATGACGGCGTAATGCCACATCATCCGGTGCAACTCGTTCAGGTTTGAACAGACGTAAATTGTGCCGATGTCTTCGTGGTTCAGATAAATATGCTGGAAGCCGGTGAGCTGGCTGTTGGCGAAATGCCACCCCGCCGGCCCGGGCAAAGCTGGAAAATTAAAGCTGCGATAAGCTGCCGACCGATAGGACGCAAACAGGGAATTGTTTGCGTAAAAACCGGCGGCGACGATGCCGGATTTTTTGGACGCCAGCGTTTCCAGATTTTCCGTCGCGGTTTGCCGGTCGCCATAAGTCAGCGCCGCCGTCGTCTGGTCGCCGATGACTTGCGCCAGCGTGGAAACATCGTCGCGCATCTGCTGGCGGAAGGAAAAATAGGTGTAGGCGAGAAACGACGCCGACACCAGCAACAGCGCCGCCG
>JAMFSG010000420.1 GCA_026225155.1 Verrucomicrobiota bacterium | reverse complement strand
GTCTCGCAGCTGGCTTATTTTTTAATGATGATGGTGGCCGTGCGGAATCCCGCAGGCATGTTGCCACGCATGCAACAAATGACTGATAATTTCATCCACGCCGACGCCGTGTTTGACTTGTGCAAAAACAAACGGACCATCGCCGCGCATTTTTTTGGTGTCGCGTTCCATCACCTTCAAATCGGCGCCGACAGCTTGTGCAAGATCGGTTTTATTGATGACGAGCAAATCAGACTGCGTGATGCCGGGCCCGCCTTTGCGGGGAATTTTATCGCCGCCAGCGACGTCAATGACTTGGATTGTGTAATCTGCCAGTTCGCGACTGAAACACGCGGCTAGATTATCGCCGCCGGATTCGATGAACAAAATCTGGGGCTGAAATTTTCGGTGCAATTCTTCGAGCGCCAGCAAGTTTGAAGAAATGTCTTCGCGAATCGCCGCATGCGGACAGCCACCAGTTTCCACGGCGCGAATTCTCTCGGACGGCAACGCGTTGTGCTTCGTCAGAAATTCGCCGTCTTCCTTCGTAAAAATATCATTGGTCACGGCGGCGATATTCATTTTTTCGCGGAGCTTCAAACAGAGTTGCAACATCAACGCCGTCTTGCCACTGCCGACCGGACCGCCGATGCCGACGGTGAACGCGCGTTGTTTGAAATCGCGATCCAACGGCAAATCACGATCGTGAAAATGTCCAGGCGAATCCGCGTGATCATGCGAATGACCATTGCCGCAGTGCGAATGAAAATGGAGAAGCAGGTTCGATTTCATAAATTTTTAACTTTGAAAAAGCCGTGAATAAAGCCGGTCCTGCGCGCCCTGCCACAGATCCAGCAATGGCGAGGTTTGCGCGAGATCATCGAGCGTGAGCGTTTGGCAGCGCGCAAGAATTTCTTCCGCTTTCACCGCCAACCGATGTTGCAACATTTGCGCTTCCATCGGACCAACGATGTTCAAACGCACCGCCGCGGCGAGCACGCTGCGCAATTGGTTGAAGAAAAAAAGCCGGGCCGTGATTGCGCGGGAAACTTTCAGCCGTTGCAGGCACAGGCCGAAAATCGGCGCGAAGTGGGCAAATTTTATTTCTTCCCCTTCACTCGTAATTTTTAATTGATAAATTCGTTCGATAGCCGAAAACATCGCCCTGCCCTGTGCACTGCTCGCGCGGTTGGCGACGTGATTCGTCGTGAACGCATCGCAAAGTTGATCGAACTCGCTAAATTTTTCCGGTGCATCAAAAGCCGCCGTCACCAACGGCAATGCCGCGTGGCCAAGTTGTTGCAGACCAGCTTCGATGAAAGAAATCAATTCAATCCGATTGCGGACTTCACCATGTTGCCAGGCAGCTTCCAATCCCAGCGAATGCGCAAAACCGCCGGTGGGAAAAGCGGAATCCGCGAGCTGCCAAAGCAACCAATCGGCAGAGCTTTGTTCGGGCAACGATGTAGAAATAATTTGTTTGACGTCAGTGGCTGGAGATTTGCGAGCGGCGTTTGAACTTTGTTTTTTCTGCCGCCGTCCAAAACCGTTGATGTGAATCGCGCGTGACACGGTTAAAATAATTGATAGCGCTGCGCTAGCGGCAAAACTTTTGCGGGTTCGCACGTCAGCAACTCGCCATCTGCACGCACTTCGTAAGTTTCGGGATCAACAGTGATTTTCGGCATCGCGTTGTTCCATTTCAAATCCTTCTTGCCAACTTTGCGGCAGCCTTTCACGGCTTCGACGCGTTTGGTCAAGCCGTAGATTTTGCCGACATTTTTTTTCTTCGCGAGCTGGCTGACAAAAGCGATCGAAGTCATTCCCGGCGCGCGGCCAAATGCGCCGAACATCGGGCGCATGAAAACCGGCTGCGGCGTGGGAATGCTCGCGTTCGGATCGCCCATCTGCGCCCACGCGATGACTCCGCCTTTGACAACCATTTCCGGTTTCGCGCCAAACATCGAAGGTTTCCACAAAACCAAATCCGCGAGTTTGCCGACTTCGATCGAACCGATGATATGCGCCATGCCATGCGCGAGCGCGGGATTGATTGTGTATTTCGAAATATAGCGTTTGATGCGGACGTTGTCGTTTTCGCCGGTTTCTTCGGCGAGGCGACCGCGCTGTTGTTTCATCTTGTCCGCCGTCTGCCAACTGCGCGTGATGACTTCGCCGATACGTCCCATCGCCTGCGAATCGGAACTCATCATGCTGATCGCGCCGAGATCGTGCAAAATATCTTCCGCCGCGATCGTCTCGCCGCGAATGCGACTCTCCGCGAACGCCACATCTTCCGGCAGATTCGGATCGAGATGATGGCACACCATCAGCATGTCGAGATGCTCGTCAATCGTGTTGACGGTATAAGGCCGCGTCGGATTCGTGGAACTGGGCAGCACGTTCGGTTCCCCGCAAATGCGGATAATGTCCGGGGCATGACCGCCGCCGGCGCCTTCCGAGTGAAAAGTATGGATCGTCCGCCCCTTGAACGCGCGGATCGTGTCGTCCACGTAGCCGGACTCGTTGAGGGTGTCGGTGTGGATCGCCACTTGCACGTCGAGTTCGTCCGCCACGCCGAGGCACGTGTCGATCGCGCCCGGGGTCGTGCCCCAGTCCTCGTGCAGCTTGAGGCCGATCGCGCCGGCCAGGACCTGCTCGCGGAGGGGCTCGGGCGTCGAGCAGTTGCCCTTGCCGAAGAACCCGAGGTTCATGGGAAAGGCCTCGGCGGCCTCGAGCATGCGCTGATGTCGGGCGTCACCTCGATGCTGGGCGGCGGC
>JAMFSG010000419.1 GCA_026225155.1 Verrucomicrobiota bacterium | reverse complement strand
ATCGCGCCGGTGTTGACGGCGGAAATCGCCGCGTCCATGTCCGCAAAAGCCGTCACCAAAATGCGCAAGACGCGGGGACGAAGTTGCCGGCAACGTTCCAGCAGCCAGACGCCCTTTTCGCCGGGCATCCGCTGGTCGGTCATCAAAATGCCAATCTCGTCGGCGTGCTGCTCGAAAAGATTGAAGCCGTCCTGCGCATTCGTCGCGGTGAAGATGCGGAACTCCTCGCCATAGGCGCGCGTGAAGTTGGTCAGCGACCGTTCTTCGTCGTCCACGTAGAGCACGGCGAATTTTTTATAGTCGTATAGGTTCTCCATTTTGAATCTCCATTTCGGTGGCGGCATCAGCGTCGGCTGGAAAATCCAGGACGAATTCGCAATAGCGCCCGCGTTCGCTGTTCACGGAAATTTTTCCGCCGTAACCCTGCACAATCCGGTAACAAATGCTCAAGCCCAAACCCATGCCTTTGCCGACTTCTTTCGTCGTGAAAAACGGATCAAAGATTTTGTTCACGATCTTTTGCTCGATGCCCGGCCCGTTGTCCCGAACGGTGATGATGCTGCGGTTGCCCTCAAGTTTCCCATTGATCCAAATCTGCGGCTTCTCTCCGTTGTTAAACTCCTTTTCGCGCAACGCGTCAATCGCATTCTGCACCAGATTGACCAGGACGTGGATCAATTTATTCCGGTTCGCCCAAAGGTTTTGCGCCGGCGGAATTTCCTGGTGGATGTCCACTTTGTTTTTCCATTCGCCACCGAGAAAACGCAGCGCGGCTTCGGCGGCATCCGCGGCTTCCACCGGTTCGCCCGTGCCGACGCCCGGATGCGTGAACGTGCGCAGATCGGAAACAATGTTGCGCACACGCTTAAGCCCTTCCTCGATGTCGTTGACGATGGCTTCGTATTCTTCGCGATCTTCCGGCCCAAGTTTTTTTCCTTTGTTGCGCAGCGCGAACAAACCAGTCAAAGAAAAATTCAGCGGATTGTTAATTTCGTGGATGATGCCCGCGCTCATGCGTCCGAGCGACGAAAGTTTTTCTGATTGCACCAGTTGCATTTCCGTTTCCTTGATCTGGTCAATCGCTTCGGACAACGCCTGATTTTGTTTCGTCAATTTGCGCTGGTTATGATGCGACTCAATTAAATTTTTAATGCGCGCCTGCAGTTCCGTCGAGGAAAACGGCTTCGCGAGAAAATCATTGGCGCCCATCTGCAACGCGTCGAACTTCGCTTCTTCATCCGCGCGCGCCGTCAGCAAAATGATCGGGATGCCGACGGTCGGCGCGTATTCGCGCAACTCGCGGCAAACTTGCAGACCATCTTTGTGCGGCATCATCAAATCGAGCAAAATCACATCCGGCATGATGTCCTGCGCCTTGATCGCCGCGTCATTTCCATCCACCGCCTCGACGACTTCGTAATCGTCTTCCAATTGCGACACCAAAAAGCGCCGCATATCCGGCTCATCATCCGCCACCAATACCAAAGGCCGGTGCGTCCGCCGCGTGAATGTCGTCGTGCCTGAACCTTTGCGCGCCGCCGCCGTGGGAAAAAATTCCGCGCGCCGATAAAGATTCACCAGCCATTCTTCCGAATGCGTCGGCTCGATGTCAGCTGGCGCGCCGGCGATTGCCTGTGTCGGAAGCTCCGCTTTTTGAAACGGTAATTTCACGGTGAACGTCGTGCCTTTGCCCAACTGGCTTTCAACCGTCACCGTTCCGCCCATCGTATCCGTCAATTCCTTCACCAATGCCAGCCCGATGCCCACGCCCTGAAATTTCCGTTTCGACGAACCGTCTTCCTGCCAAAACCGGTCGAACACAAATGGCAGACTTTTTTCCGCAATGCCCACGCCCGTGTCGCCGACAACCAAAACAAAGTCGTTGTCTTTTTTCTCCGCGTGCAGCCAAACCCGGCCATTTTCCGGCGTGAACTTCAAGGCATTGAACACCAGGTTCAGCACGATTTTTTCCAGCTTGTCCCGGTCCGATAAAATCGCCGTCAATTCTTTGTCTATGCGGGTTTCAAAAGTGATCCGTTTTTCCACAGCCATCTGCTTGACCGCACTGGCTAGACCATTGATAAAATCAACGACCAGCAGCGGTTCTTTTTTGATTTCCAAACGTCCCGATTCCAAACGGATCAATTCCAGCAAGTCATTGATCAACTTGAGCAACCTCATGCCATTGTTGTGCATCGTCTGGAGCAAATCATGCGTGCCGTCATCAAATGTCTTGTCATAACGCTTCACCAAATTTTCCAACGGCGCGAGCAGCAATGTCAGCGGCGTGCGCATTTCGTGGCTGACATTGGCAAAGAACCGGCTTTTGAGCTTGTCGAGCTCGACAAGCTTGCGGTTACTTTCTTCGAGTGATGCGCGGTTTTTATCAAGTTCAAATCGCAAACTAAATTCTCTTAACCGCTGACGTTCTTGAACAAATGTGCCGACAATGACGATGATGTCCATCAATGTGAGAAAATAAAAATTATTGAAGATAACCCCCAGCGTTGGGAGCTTGCCATATAGTCCATTCAGAACACCGGCAGCTATGTAAATTGCCAGCGTGACGCTGACGGCAAAAAGGCTCTCCCAAACTGTCCAGTTCAAGACAGAGCCGACGGCAATCAAGACAAGATTCAAGCCAGCATAATAAGGCGAACCAAATCCTTCTTTTATCGCGATCATTCCCGCGATTGATACCACTGGCAGCATGGGAACAATAACACCAAGCGGCCGGCTCCATTTCTGGCCGCGTTCCGAAAATAAAAACGCCAGAATAACTGCCGCAATTGCCGCGCACAGTAAACGGATATAGAAAAACGATCGCAAGGCGTCGGGATAGACAAAATAATCTAATGTGCTGCCCGCTGGCATCAACAGCACGACAAGGATGCAACCCACGCGCGTATTACTAATACGTTGTCGCGCTTCGTTTTCCCGAAACGAGCTTAACATCGCGGCATCCAAAACTGGTAGTGACTTACCCATGTTCTGGCTTTCTCACTTCCAAGAAAATATTAACGCCCGTGGCGTCGGCTTTAATTGTGCAATCTTCTCGTGAAGACCGGACGGGACGTAAACCGGCAAATTCATGGGCGTTTCGATAAATCAAATGCCAGGCCATGACATGATCCATCGTTGGAATTCGTGGGTTGGAAGAGTCCACATTCGTTGCAACCAATAATCCGCCCGGAGCCACAAAATTATAGAACGCATTCATCAATTCCTTGCACGTCCGGTCAGAGAGATAATCAAAAAGTCCCGCGCAATATACAAAGTCATACAACCGCTCTTTTCCGTCGGTAGATCTTAATAACTTGTCGCTTTCCTTGAGCAATTGGTGGACGGATTTCTTTTCAAATTGAAAATGGGTTTTCAATCCCCGCCGCCTTTTAAGTTCTTCGGATGATTGCTTGATATGTTCCAAAGTCTCACCGTTAAAATCGGCCAAGGTAAATTCCACGCGTTCGCAAAAAGAAGAATCTTTGAGAAAATTCTGGATTTCAAGCGCCGGCCCGCAAGCGAAATTAAAAACCCGCGCCTTGCGACCGGCCGGCATCAAACGCAATGCTTCAGTGTCAATTTGCTTTGCCAGATAAATCAACCGGTTCCGATGTGCTTCCGCCGGTGCCTGTTCCCAAAACCAAAGATTGACGATTTTGGCAAAAAGCGATTTACCTTCAAACGGATCGCGGCTCAACATATTCACCATCTCATAGTCGCCAGCATAGCCAAGCGGTTTATGAAATGTCCGGTGAAGAAATGGCGAACCAAGCAGCAGTGGATGCAGCATTCTTTTGGCGAACGTGCCGTGCGCCGCCAGTGAACGAGCTTCCACCCGGCTGACAGCCGCCTCAAATTTTTCAAACATCCCGGTCAGTTTTGGCGAAGTGATTTTGCCGATTTCCCGCGCGATTTGTTTTTCCAACTGAAGTTTTTTATTCGGCGCAGCCGACGCGATTTTTGACTCCACCTGATCCAGCCATATCTGCAAATCACACAAAAATGTATGGATGTCAGTGACAATCACCTTGAATTCCGGGGAAACGATGTAAAGTTTTTGCCATTCGCGTTCAAACTTGTTGAACTCATTTACAACCCCGCCTTCATTTTGCATGGCCGACAATAAATCCGAGGCCAAAGTCCATTGAGTTTCATTCAAATCCACTTCACAAATGGTTCGGCTGGCATTGTCCACCAAATTTGAGACAACTGCCTGCCCTGAATAAATCGTCTCGCCCCGCACATTAATCTTAAATTCTGCCAGCGCTTCCGACGTGCGTAAAACGACCGTTTCGCCGTAAAGTTCAAATGTCGCGGACTGGCGGGTGAAATGCGTCAGCGCACCGCGCAGTTCGCCCCCTTCCGACGCGCTAAAGATAACTTGGCTCTCTTTGACTTCCGATGTTGGCGCAGCAGCTCGTTTAGCTTTTTTTGGGGCAGGTGTTTGGGCGAAGGTGGATAATCCAGATCCGCCCCCATTTCCGTTGCCATGATGTAAATCGCTCATTGCGCAGGCAGGGTGCATCATTTTTCAGGCCAAAACAAAACCATTGTGCACTTTCAGATTTAATTTGTCGTCTGGCATCGCCGGTGCTTATCTGAAAGCGTGTCGCGTGGCTGGGTGGGTAATTTGAAGTAAAAATTGTCTTGGGGCAGGACAGTCGTTGCCCCAATTGATGGCGAAAAAATGTAAACCATGAAAAAACAACCAACTCAAAAAAAATTGCAACCTGATGATTCAAAGCAATTAAGGCTGCGCTTATTTTTTGCCGCGCTCTCGCTGGTGTCGGCGACAGCGGCGAACGCCGAAGGTTTCCGGGATGCAACTACCGGCGCTTTCGATTTGGGACGCTCGGGTGGCCGCATTGCTCAAGTGGACGACGCCACGGCGGTGCAAAATAATCCGGCCAACCTGGTAGATGTCACCAACATCCAAGCCGAGCTGGATCCTTCGGTGATTTATTTTAATGTAGATTATAAATCGCCCGACGGCAGCCAATCCGCCTCGACGACTCATCCGCTGAAAGTGCTGCCAAGTTTTTTTGCCTCGGCGCCGCTATTTGATAACCGTCTTGTTTTGGGCCTGGGTGTCACCATTCCTTTCGGGCTGGCCAACCAATGGAGCACCAGCGCTTCGGCGGAACGGGCGGGCGGAACTTTTTTTGGACAGACCCCATTTTTTGGAAAATTGACCACTTACAATTTTAATCCCACGGCGGCGATTAAAATTGGCGACCATCTCCAAATCGGCGCAGGCTTTGATGTGATGTGGTCTTCCTTGGAATTCAGAGAATATATCGCGGCGCCAACAGTCCAGGCGCATGCTTCCGGCGATGGCGTCGGCATTGGCGGCAACCTAGGCATCACATGGAAAATCACCGACGCGCAACGCCTGGCCCTGACTTACCGCTCAACCATGACGGTGGATTACAGCGGTTCGGTGGACATTGAAAATTCCGGCGCGCCGAACAATCCGAGCACATCCTTCGACAGCCAGATCAAATATCCAAACATCATTTCCCTCGGTTACGGCATTGATCTCACGGATAAAATCCGTTTGGAATCCGATGTCGAATGGCTGCAATTTTCCCAGTTCAAAAATCTCGGTGTCCGCACCGGCAACATCTCCGAATTGGGCGGTCTTAATTTATCTCAAAACACGGCGGAAAACTGGCACAACACTTTTACCGCCGGAATCGGCGGCGATTGGAAATTTGCCGACCATTGGGTTTTGCGCGCCGGTTATGAATACTTTGAAAGCCCCGTGCCGGATTCCACCTTTTCGCCGACGATTCCCGACGCGAATCAAAATGTATTCACCGTCGGCCTCGGCTGGCATGGTGAACACGCTTCGCTGGAATTTGCCTACGGTCTGGATTTTTACAACGACCGCAACATCACCAACGACCAGAATCCTGCGTTGAACGGTAAATATACTTTCAACGTCCATCTCTTCTCGCTCGCGTTCCGTTACGCATTTTGATTTCGCAAAGTTATTTTAAGGAACAAAAAATCCCCGACTCGTTTTTGCGAACCGGGGATTTTATTTTTCTGGCTGTTCAAATTACTTCAAGCGGCAACGGCTTTCGCTGGAATGATTTTTTCCAACGCTTCGTAGCCGTGGCGCAACATACGTTCGGTCGTTTCCCAGCCGATGCAGGAATCAGTGATGCTCACGCCATATTTCAGGTCGGCAACATTTTTGGTGATCGGCTGGTTGCCTTCGTGCAGATGGCTTTCGACCATCAAACCGATGAGCGATTTCGTGCCGGCGACGCGTTGTTCGACGACGCTGTTCCAGACATCCACCTGCTTCGCGAATTTTTTTTCCGAATTCGCATGGCTGCAATCCACCATCAAAACCGGCGGTAATTTTTCGGAAATCAATTTCTGTTCGGCGACGCGGATGCTTTCGGCATCGTAATTTGTCATCGCGCGGCCGCCGCGCAAAACGACGTGCGCGTGCGGATTGCCGCTGGTGCGGACGATGCTTGTCACGCCGTCTTCGTTGATGCCGAGAAAACTGTGCGGATGCCGCGTCGCGCCCATCGCATCAATCGCCACTTGCAAACTGCCATCGGTGGAATTTTTCAAACCGACGGGCATGGACAAACCGCTCGCCATTTCGCGATGCGTCTGCGATTCCGTCGTGCGCGCGCCGATCGCGGCCCACGTAATTAAATCCGCCGTGTATTGCGGCACGATCGGATCGAGAAATTCCGTTGCCGTCGGCAAACCCATGTCGGTGATTTCAAGCAACAATTTCCGCGCGATCTGCAAACCGGTGCCGATGTCCTGCGAACCGTCGAGATGCGGGTCGTTGATCAAACCTTTCCAGCCGATGGTCGTGCGCGGTTTTTCAAAATAAACGCGCATGACGATTTCCATGCGGTCGGCAAATTCTTTGCGCAACGCATTCAGGCGCGTCGCATATTCCAGCGCCGATTTCTCGTCGTGGATGGAACAAGGTCCGATCACGACGAGCAGGCGCGGATCTTCCTGCCGCAAAATGCGGATGATCCGTTCGCGGCTGCGCGCGACGGTGGCGTTGGCGGTTTCAGTCGTCGGCGAATGCGCTTTGAGCGCTCGCGGCGAAAGCAACGGCACAATTTCTTTGACGTGTAAATCCTGCGTCCGATACATGGAAATAAGTATAACGCATTTTTCACTCACGGAAAGTCGAAACAAAAACGAGATTGGTCGCGCGAAGAGCGCGAAGAAAAACGAAAGGAAATTTTCCCTTCGCCACCTTCGCGTTCTTCGCGCGACATTTTTTCAAACACACCGGAAATGGACACGCCAAAAAAACTTCGCTATCCTGCGCGCAGGAATTTTTATGGCTGACGAAAAAATGAACACCGACGAGAAAGCGTTACAGATCAATCTGGACGCCAAAAAATACGGCACGTTCGCCGAGATCGGCGCCGGCCAGGAAGTCGCGCGCTGGTTTTTTCACGTCGGCAAAGCTTCCGGCACGGTTGCGAAAACCATTTCCGCCTACGACATGGCCGTGAGCGACGCGATTTACGGCAAGGCCGACCGTTATGTCAGCCGCAAACGTCTGCAAGCGATGCTTGATCATGAATTTGATCTGCTGCTCAAACGGCTCGACTCGACGCGCGGTGACAAATGCCATTTTTTTGTTTTCGCCGACACCGTTGCCACTAAACGCGATGAAGGCCAGGGTTGGCTCGGCGTGAAATTCCAGACGCAACTGCACGAAGTTCCTTCGCAGATCATGATCCATGTGCGGACGCTCGACAAAGAAAATGCGCGCCAGCAGGAAGCGATGGGCATCGTCGGCGTGAACCTGATTTACGGCGCGTTTTATCTCTACAACGATCCGGTGAAATTGATCGGTTCGCTGCTCGACGAACTTTCCAGCGCGCGCGTCGAAGTGGACATGATTAAATTTTCCGGCCCGGCCTTCGTCGGCGTGGACAATCGTCTGATGGCGCTCCAACTCGTCGAACAATGGCTGACTGAAGCCGCGATGTTCACCGCTGACGGCGAAGCAATTATTCCCGGCGAATTGCTTTGGAAAAAACCCGTGTTGCTCGAACGCGGCAGTTTTCGTCCGCTCACGAATCCGATGCTCGACATGCTCGAGCGTGCGCAGGAAAAATTCACGCAGGAAAAATGCGCGCCCGGCGAAACGCCCGTCGTCATGTTCGAAATGACGCTGCGCCAATTGCAAGTCGGCAATGCGATTGACCATCAAGATTTTCTCGATCGCGTGGACACGTTGCGCGCGCTCGGCAAACCGGTATTGATCTCTAATTTTCTGCGCTATCATCGCCTCGTCACTTACCTCGCGCGCCAGACCGACCGACCGATCGGTTTGCCCATCGGCCTCGTGCGTTTGCGCGACGTATTCGACGAAAAATTTTATACAGACCTACCCGGCGGCCTGATGGAATCGCTCGGCCAGCTTTTCAAAAACGGCGCGAAACTTTACGTCTATCCGTCGCTCGACAAAAAAACCGGCCAGCTCATCACGGTCGAAAACATGGAAGTCGCGCCGCATTTGCGCCATCTTTACGCGCACCTCGTCGAAAATAAATTCATCGAGAACATCACCGGCTACGACGCCAACGCGCTGAAAATTTATTCCGGCGAAGTCCTCGCCAAAATCCACGCCGGCGACGAATCGCTCGCGCAACTGATTCCCACACCGATCTTCGAAGTCATCAAAGCCAAGAAACTTTTCGGCTGGCAACAAAAAGCGGCAACCATCGCGGCGCCGATCTTGGCATAAATTACATCAGCCACCGATCGAACAATCCTAACTTGTAAAATTTGTAAATTGACCGCATTTGTCTGCGTTGATAGGCTTATCGTCCGTTCCAAACGGTTTTTTATGCGACATACCATTTCAGTTTTGGTCGAGAACAAGTTCGGCGTGCTCACGCGCGTGGCGGGATTGTTCAGCGGCCGCGGCTACAATATTGACACGCTCAACGTCGGGCCGACACACGATTCCGGTCTGTCGCGCATGACCATCGTCACGACCGGTGACGACGCGACGCTCGACCAGATCGTCAAGCAGCTCAACAAATTGCCGAACGTCATCAAGGTCCAGGATTTTCGCAACGAAGAATACGTGGATCGCGAACTGGTGCTCGTGAAGGTCAGCGTGGATTCCAAATCGCGCGCCGAAGTGATGCAGATCACGGATATTTTCCGCGCCAAAATCGTGGATGTGCAGCCGAAGTCGTTGACCATCGAAATCACCGGCAACGACAGCAAGGTGGAAAAATTTCTCGACCTGATGAATTCGTTCGGCGTGCAGGAAATCACGCGCACGGGCCAAGTTGCTTTGCCGAGAAAATGAATTTGGGAGGGACGGCGTGTCGCCGTCCCCATCATACAAAACAAAAATAAATTGGGACGCCGACACGGCTTCCTTCCCGAAAATAAATTTTATGTCAAAAGTCTATACCGACAAAGACGCCGATCTCGGCGTGTTGAAAAACAAAACGCTGGCCGTGCTGGGCTTCGGTTCCCAGGGCCACGCCCACGCGCTCAACCTCAAAGACAGCGGCCTCAAAGTCATCATCGGACTTTACGAAGGCAGCAAATCCATTCCCGTCGCGAAGGAAAAAGGTTTCAAGGTCGTCACCACCGCCGAAGCCGTCAGGCTGGCCGATGTGATCATGGTCGCGCTGCCGGATACCAAGCAGGCCGCCGCCTACAAGAAGGACATCGAGCCAAACCTGACCAAGGGCAAGACACTCGTCTTCTCGCACGGTTTCTCCATCCATTTCAAGACCATCATTCCGCCGAAAGACGTGAATATCATCATGGTCGCCCCGAAGGGT
>JAMFSG010000418.1 GCA_026225155.1 Verrucomicrobiota bacterium | reverse complement strand
GATACGCAACGAGGCCGAGGTCAACGACATTGCTCAAAACATCTTCGTAGACTTGGTTCGCGCGGCGATATTCGACGTGAATGTTCACCGTCGGGTAACTTTTCATGAACCGTTTGATATACGGCGGCAGATCATGCAAACCGATGGAATAGATCGTGGCCAAACGGATCGTGCCGGAAATGATGTCCTTCAATTCTTGTAACTTGCTGTGCAGCGATTCATAAGTCTGGATGATTTGCTTGCTGTAATCGTAAAGCACCTGGCCTTCGCGCGTGAGGCGGAATTTTTTCTTGCTGCGTTCGATCAGCAACGACTTAAACGTGCGTTCCAGCGCGCTGATTTGCTGGCTGACCGCAGATTGCGTGACGTTGTTGATTTGCGCGGCTTTGGTAAAACTTTCCGTTTCGGCCAGATCGCAGAAGACTTTCAGGCTGTCAATTTGCATTAGTTAAATTAAACAGACGCGCCCGCGCCCGTCAACTATTGCCGCTGGTGGACAACATGTTTTTCACCTTGCGCAACAGCTCTGCCGTCGTGAACGGTTTTCGCAGATAGCCGCCGACGGATGGTTTGTTTTCGGGCGAGACATAACCGCTCGTGCACAGGATCGGCAGGTCGTGCGCCTGCTGCCGGATGCGCTCGATCAATTCGCGGCCGCCCATGCCGGGCATCACCAAATCCGTGATGACCAGATCCACTTCTACGTCGGGCTGGGACAAAATATTCAGCGCGACCTGTCCGTTGTTGGCCGTCAAAACTTTGTAGCCAAAATCCGATAAAATAGTTTCCGCCATCGTCAGCATCAAACTTTCGTCGTCCACCACCAGAACTGTTCCCGCGCCGCGCAAGGATTGATCCGAAACGGCGGTTTCGAGAACGCGGCTTTTTTCCGCCGGCAAATAAATCCGTGCCGAAGTGCCTTTGCCCGGCTCGCTGGAAATGGCCACGCCACCGCCGTGATTGGTGATGATACCGTAAACCAACGCAAGTCCGAGACCGCGATGCGGCGGACGTTTCGTCGTGAAAAACGGTTCAAAAATCCGCGCCATGACTTCCGGCTCGATACCCGCGCCGCTGTCGGAAATTTCCACGCAAACGTAAGTTCCCGCCGCCAGCCGGACGTTGCGATCCTGCGTCGCCTGCGTCAATTCCACGCTGCGCGTCTGCACCGTGATCGGGCCCATGCCGCCGAGACCAAACGAGTCCACGGCATTTTCCAAAATTTTTGAAACCGCCTGCTGCACTTTCGCCTCGTCAAAACGCGCCTCGAACAAAAATCGTTCCAGCTCCAGGTTCCAGGTGAACCGCGCGCCGTGCGTCGTGCGGAAAAAATCCACGCAACGCGTGACCACCAGATTCAAATTTCCCGCCGGGGCGCGGCGAACTTCTTTTTCCTGCCGGGTGAACTGCGCCAGTTCCGTCGCGATCTCCGCCGCGCGCGCCGCCGATTTTTCCACCTCCATCAACGAAAGCCGCCACGGATGTCCCGGCTCCGCCTTGCCGAGCAGCAGCGAAGTATGCGCCAGCACGCCGGTCAGCGCATTGTTGAAATCCAGCGACATCGTCCGCGCCAGTTGCAACATGCAGTCCAGCTTTTGTTTCAATGCCGTGTCATGTTCCGCTGGCGACGGCATCATCGCGCTGACTCCGGAAAGCAGTTGCAAGACGATCCACCGTTTTTCATGGTCGCTGAACTGGCAGATCGCCGTCGTGAAGGAAGCTGCCGGACCGGAAGTCGTCCGAAATTTCAAGACCGTCATTACCGGCTGCGATTCCAGCCACAACGCCAGAAAATCCACCGCCGAGCCTTTGTTTTCCGGCGACCAGACCGCCGCGAGCTGCGCCGGATTGCCGTTCAATTCCGCGCCAAAAATGGTTTTCGCCGCCGCGTTCGCAAGCAAAATGGCACCACTGGCATTCACCAGCAAAGCCGGCCACGCCGCATTCTCCAGACCAAATACAACTTCGGGTTTCATCAAATCAATCGGAAAGATAAACTACAATCCTTTCGCGAAAACTCAAGGAACGATGACGAAGGCCGACGGCAGTAAATCCCGCACGGTGAACGCTTTAACACTTTTCAAATCATCGCTGTCCGCGACGAAAACTTGCGCGTCCGGCGCGTATTCACGCAGCAATTGCCGGCACGCGCCGCACGGCATCGGGCCGCCGTCGCACCGCGCCACGACCGCGGTCGCGATGAAATTTTTCTTCCCGTCCGTCAATGCCTTGAACAAGGCAATGCGTTCCGCGCAACACGTCAAACCATAGCTCGCGCTTTCCACATTCGCGCCGCTGATGATTTCACCCGCTTTCGTCAACAGCGCCGCGCCCACTTTGAATTTGGAATACGGCGACACCGAATTCAGCCGTGCTTTCGCCGCCGCGCGGATCAGCTTTTGCGGATTGAGTTTCATTTTTTATCCGGGTTTGAAAAAGTTTTGGCAACGCGCCCGGCGATGTTGACGCCGGACACAATGGAATCGCCCAGCGAAACGCCGTCGCGAAAATGCCCGGCAAAAAATAATCTGTCCCCTTTGGTTTCCATTTCGTCCAGCAACATTTTGAATTTGCCGTAGCCGACATTGTATTGCGGAATCGCCTTGGGATAAAGCGCGACGTGCTGGAAAATCGGACGTCCGCGCACGCCGAGCAACTGGCGCACATCTTCGCCAACTAATTCGACTAATTTTTCCGGCGGCAAAAAAGCCAGTTCCGGCTGTCGCTCGCCGCCGACGTAAGTGGAAAGTAAAACATGCCCGGCAGGCGCGCGATTCCGAAACAGTGACGACGAAAAAATCGTGCCGAGAATTTTGCAGTTCTCAATTTTTGGGATCAACATTCCAAAACCGTCGAGCGGATGCGCCACGTCTTCGCGCCGAAAACCGAGCACGACACTCGCAACCGGTGGATGGCGGATTTCTGAAAATGCCTCGGTAGGGCGGCGTTGCTGCGCCGCCTCAATTTCAAGGCTGCGCGGCAGCGCAGCCCTACCATAAACAATTTCCAGTTCCGCCAGCTTGTGCGCCGTGCCGCAATAAATCACCGCGCCAAATTCCAGTTCATCGGCGGTAGTTTTGACGCGCCAGCCATTTTCCGTTTGCGAAATTTTTTCAACGGCGCAATTCAATTTGATTTCGTTGTGCAATTTTTCAGCGAGCGCGTCTGTCAAAACCTGCAAGCCTTCGTCGAAGGAAAAAAGTTTGGCGCGGCTGCGCGGGATTTCACCGGATTTTTTCCTGTCTTTCGCGCCAAAAATTTGCCCGCGGATCAGCGACCCGTATTTTTGCTCCGTTTGAAACAAGCGCGGAAACGCGTGCCGGACGGAAAGTTTTTCGGGATCGCCCGCGTAAATTCCCGCGACGAGCGGATTGATGGCGCGATCCAAAAATTCCCGGCTCAGCCGCCGCGTCACAAATTCGGCGACGCTTTCGTCCGCGCCATCACGTCGCGCGGGAATAAACGGTTCGCGCAACACGGCGAACTTTGCGCGCGCCGAAAAAAGTCTGGTCGCGAGAAATCCCAGCGGCGACGACGGCATGGCGATCGCTTTTCTATTGCGCACCAAAAATCGTTTTTTCGCATTGGGATCAGGATAAATCCGGCGCGATTCCAAATCCAAATCATGGATGAGTTGCGGGATTTTCGGCGATGCTTCGAGAATTGTGTTCGGCCCGAACTCGGCGAGAAAACCATTTTGCCGGACGGATTTGATGGCGCCGCCCGTTCGCTCACCGGCTTCGTAAATCGTGACCGGCACGCCCGCGCGTTTCAGATAAAACGCCGCGGTCAAGCCGGTGATGCCCGCGCCGATGATTGCGACAGATTTCATTCGCCGCGTTCAAGTTAGACGACGCAGCGGCATCTGCAAAGCGCACGATTGCAATGTCGGCGGTTGCATTTCGCATTGCGATGCTTGCGCATTTTTGATTCACCAAGCACAAAGCGCCATTTTATGGACATGGCACATTTCGGGCTGAAAGGAAACCAGTTGTAAAAAACCAACAAATTTAACTTTATGAAAACAATCAAAAATAAAATCATCCTCGCGCTGGGCATTTCCGGCGTCGCGGTCACGGCGGCTTTGGCCGATGACGACGTGACTTCCACCAATACGTTGCCGACGACATTGACGTCGCAGCAATTTGTCTCCGACGCGGCGGTCGGCGGTTTGAAGGAAGTTTATCTGAGCCAGCTGGCACTCGTGACGAGCACGAACCTCGCCGTGCAAAATTTTGCGAAGCGCATGGTGAAAGACCATCGCGCCGCCAACACGAAACTCGCAAAAATCGCGGACGCCGAGGGTTTGAGTTTTCCGGCGACGAACACGTTTTCGACGGACGATTCGACGTGGAGCAATCCGTTGATCGCCAATCCTGAAAGCATCAAGGGCGGTCAAATGTTGATTTCAACGAATCTGCCTTACCGCAGCGATTATCTCGCGGTGAAAAATGTGAAATCATTGGCTGGCGCTGCCTTCGATCAGGCGTATGTGAGCGACCTGGTGAGCGATCATGCCGCCACAATCAGCGAATTTGAAACGGCCTCGCAAAGTTTGTCCGATGAAAAGCTGAAAAAATTCGCGGACAAAACTTTGCCAACATTGCGTCATCACTCGATGATGGCGCAAGAATTGAATGACCAGATCAATTCTACCAACTACATCGTCGGGACGTCCGTGACCAATCAATGGAATGAAAATAGAATGCCGGCAAGGCCGCCAATCGCGCCCGTTCCTTGAGGTAAGTTAAAATCAAGGTTTACAAAAAAAATCATCCGCCCGGCACCAGTCGGGCGGATTTTTTTTATTTCAAATCAAACGGCGCGGCAAAATTTCGTTTTCGAACCGGATAATTGTGCCGATCATGATCAGGTGGAAACGGGAAAATCGTTTTATAATTTTCGTTTCAGGGCGTCGGCATAAACACGTCGCCAACCCGTGTGTTGGGATTTTAAGAAGTGCGATTGTGATAAATTCCAGCCTTTCAAAATCAAATCATTGGTCAGGCGATTGGCGGGGTCGGCCATGCCGGCTGCCGGATACACCGTGATTTCTCCGCCGTATAATTCCCGGCCATTCCACATGAAATCGAACCGCGCATAATCCACGCCGGCACTCAAGCGTTCGGTCAAGCGCACGGCGCGACGATACGGTTCCGCAATCGGGATTCCATCCGGCAACGGCTTGATGACGCTGTCGTCGGGATCGCTCATTCCCAGAGCCGGGTTTCCTTCCGGGTCGAGATAAATGGCCCATTGCCTCGATGTTTTAGCATGACCCATCATGGAGCCGAGAAGCACTTTGCCGTTGCTGGCACGCACATGAAATTCGACCAGATCAGCTTCCGCATCGCCGATGGCTTCCTCAACGAATAATTTTGGTTCGACTTGGGAATAAGCCCATTGTCCGCCGCCCCGGCCATAAACGGTCCGCAACCATTTTTGGGTTTGCGCGCGAAGTTCTTCGCGGCCGTATTGTCCGTCACGGATGCGGCGGTTGAAATCGCAACCGTGATTCGTTTTTACAAAAACATCACCGCGCAACAATTCAGCCGGAATCGTATCCGCGTCCTGGCCGATCCATAAAGTTCGCGGAACCGCCAACCCAGGACAAAGGCGCGCGACATATTCCTTCGTGGCCAATTTGTCGGAAAAGAGGACGAACTGCGGATTGTGGTCCACAATCTTTCGCCACAGCATCCGTTCCGAATAGCGTTGCGGAT
>JAMFSG010000417.1 GCA_026225155.1 Verrucomicrobiota bacterium | reverse complement strand
GTCATCCGAAAGTGATTTCGTCGCTGGGAGATTGCGCGAGTGGAAAATTCCAACGCGTGTTGCCGGACGAATTAAAATCGCGAAACGTAAAACGCATTTTGATTTGCACGGGGAAAATTTATTACGACCTGCTGGCGTATCGCGAAGAACACAAACGCGACGACGTGGCGATTCTGCGTTTGGAACAGCTTTATCCGCTGCGCGCCGAATTTTTGGAGCAGGCGATGAAATCTTACGCGGACAACACGCCCGCGATCTGGGTGCAGGAAGAACCGGCGAACATGGGCGCATGGCGTTTTCTGCACGACAAATTCGGCAAAAAACTTTTCGACCGATTTCCGTTCGCGCTCGTGAGCCGTCCGGAATCGGCAAGTCCGGCAACCGGTTCGTCGCACGCGCACAAAATGGAACAAGCCGGAGTCGTCGCGCGCGCGTTCGGCGACATGGAGCCAAAATTTCAAAAAACTGAAAACAACCAACAAAACGAAAAAGGAAAATTATGAGAGGATTTTTTAACGGTCTGGTGCTCGGCATCATTTTGGGCGCGGTGGGATTTTGGTTCGTTCAAAAAAAGGCGAACGAACATCCCGAGGCGCAGCAGCGTTTTGAAGATTCCGCCGCGCAGTTGCGAACAAACGCGACGGACATGGCGCACAACCTTTCGGACGCGGTGCGCGCCAAACTGGACACGCTTGATCTGCACGGCGACCAGATCACAAACGAACTCGCCACGACCGGAAAAGTTTTCCGAGCCAAAGCACAAGCCGCCGGCGTAGCCATCGCGGATGCGGCTTCTGATGCGCGCGCGGTGACGGAAATCAAAGCAAAATACGCCGAAGATTCGACGCTTTCCGCGTGGAGCATTTCGGTCAGTTGCACGCAAGGTCATGTGTCGCTTTCCGGCACGGTTTCATCGGCGGATGACATTGGCCGCGCGGTCGCGATCGCTTACGACGCCGACGGCGTGGTGGATGTGACTTCGACGCTCACGGTGAAACCCAAGCAATAATTTTTTATGCCCATCGAATTAAAAATTCCAGCCGTTGGCGAATCCATCACCGAAGTGCAGATCAGCGAATGGTTGAAAGCCGAAGGCGACAGCGTGAAACAGGACGAGCCGCTGGCGGTCATTGATTCCGAGAAAACTACTTTTGAACTGCCCGCGCCGCAAAATGGTCGGCTTGTGAAAATTCTGCATCAAGCCGGTGACACGGTGAAAGTGGGCGACGCGGTCGCGCAATTTGAAGCGGACGGCGAAGCCGGAAAATCTCCGGCGGCAAAAGAAAAAACGCCGCAAAAATCCGAAACGAAAAATGCGGGCGAAACAAAAACGGAAAAGCCGCCAGCCGCTAAAAAACCGGAAGCGGAAAAAGTTCAACCGGTGGAAACGGCCGAAGAAAATTCATCGGCAGAATCCGAAAAGGAAACGGCGCCGGAAAAACCGGTGGAAGAACCCCAGCCAGTTGCCGCCAAACCCGTTGCCAAAGCGGAAGTGAAAACGCCGGTCGCAAAATCAAAAAATTCTGGCGGTCGCGAAGAAGAAGTGGTGCCGATGACGATGCTGCGCCGCACGGTGGCCAAGAATTTGATCGAGGCCACACAGACGATGGCGATGCTGACGACGTTCAATGAAATTGATGTGTCCGCCGTCCAAGCTTTGCGCAAACAACATCAGGAAGCGTTTGAAAAACGTTATCAAGTGAAGCTCGGTTTGATGTCGTTTTTCGTGAAAGCGGCGATTGACGCGTTGAAACAATTTCCGCAGCTCAATGCCGAGATTCGCGGGAATGATATTGTTTATCATAATTATTTCGACATCGGCGTGGCGATCGCCGCCGAACGCGGATTGGTCGTGCCGATTTTGCAAAATGCCGAGCAGTTGAGTTTTGCCGAAGTGGAAAAAGCCATCGGCGATTTTGGCCGGCGCGCGAAGGATGGAAAATTGAAACCGGATGAATTGTCCGGCGGCACGTTTACCATCACCAACGGCGGCGTTTTCGGCTCGTTATTTTCGACACCGATCATCAATCCGCCGCAAACCGGAATCCTCGGTCTGCACACGATTCAAGAACGACCGATCGCCGTCGAAGGGCAGGTGGTCATCCGCCCGATGATGTATGTCGCGCTGACTTACGATCACCGCATCGTGGATGGCCGCGAGGCGGTTTTGTTTCTGCGCCGCATCAAGGAAGCCATCGAAATGCCGGCGCGGATGCTGATCGAGATTTGAAATCCAAGCCGGCGTTTTTTGGGAAAATATTTCCCTCAAACCGCGCTTTGATCTGTGGAACAAATGATCGAGAAAAATGCAATTTGCAAATCAGATGGACGTCGCCGTTTGCAATTTGCAGATTGAAAAAGACCAATTTTTTTCGCCGCCGTCAAATCCTTTGGGTTTTGCGGCGGTTTTTTTATGCAGTTGATGGCACGGTATTTGCAAAAGGACGGGCATTAACCGACAGCCAATTCAATATTTTATGAAAACTTCGACCTGTTCCGCGTTTGAGCAAACCGGCAATGCGACTTTGTTCCAGATCGCCGCCAGTCTGGAGGATGCGGAATTGCCGAAAATTTTCCTGCAATCTTTTGCGGAAAGGGTGTTTGCGATCCTGCGGGTGGACGCCGCAATGTCCGGCAAAAATAAAAAATCTGCCGGCAAAGTTTCAAAGCCGGCTGAATGAGCGTGATTTTTGACGTGGCAATCGGAAGATGCCGCCAAAATCACCGGCAATTTTGCGCCCGATCAAAATTATTTATCCCCGGCGAATTGGAATTCTTCGTTCAAAACTTTTTTCAGACTTTCCATGCGGATGGGCTTCGTCAGATGCGCGACAAAACCGGCGCTGCGGCTGCGGGCGACATCTTGTTCCATGCCATAGCCGGTCAGGGCGATACCTTTGAGGCCAAAATCGGCGCGCAGTTCGGACATCAAAGCATAACCATCACCGTCGGGCAGGCCGATGTCCGAAAGAACCAGATCAAAACGTTCTTCGCCGGCGCGCTGGCGCGCTTCGGCCACGGAAGTCGCGGTCGTGACTTTGCATTGGCGGCGCGTCAATAAATAAGTCAACGCGACGCGCGTGGCTTCGTGGTCTTCGACCAGCAAGATGCGCATGCCCCAATCTTTTCCGCCGCCGGCGGTTTTATTTTTTTCAAAATTTTTCGGCGCTGAACCGTCATTTTTTTCGATGGCGTTCAGCAGCGGAAGTTCAATGGTAAAAGTTGAACCTTGCCCGCGACCTGCGCTGTCCGCGCGGATGTCGCCGGAATGAAGTTCCACCAGCCGCCGCGAAATGGCGAGTCCCAAGCCTAAACCGCCGAAGCGATGCGAATCCTTGTTGATGACATGGTCGCCTTGCGAAAAGGCATTGAAAATATGGCTGATTTCTTCCGGCGTCATGCCGACGCCGGTGTCACTTATCTCGACCAAAATCTTTTCACTGTCCGTTTGCGTCCGGGTGCCGATCGTCACTTTGCCGCCGGCGGATGTAAATTTCACGGCGTTTTTCAGCACGTTCCAGAACACTTGTTGCAAGCGGACGGCATCGCCTTTCATCGCGGCCGGTTCTTCGGCGAGCCGGATGGTCAGCGCAATTTGTTTCTGGTCGAACTCGGCTTGGACGGTGGCGATGGCTTCTTTCAAAACGGCGTGGACGTCCAACTCGTCCACGTTCAATGAAAGTTTCCCGTGCGTGATGCGGGTGATGTCCAAAAGATCGTCAATCAACCGCGCTTCGAGTTCCACGTTGTTGCGGATGGTGGTGAACTGCGCGCGGATTTCGGGCGAAAGTTCCGGATCTTCCGCCGCCTCGCTCGCGAGCAATAAAACCGGATTCAGCGGCGTGCGCAGTTCGTGCGAAAGCGCCGCGAGAAAATCATCCTTCGCACGCGAGGCGGCCACGGCTTCCTTGTGGGCGCGTTCCAATTCGCGTTCCGCTTTTTTCTGCTGCGTGATGTCACGGCCAATCTTTGAAGCGCCGATGACTTTTTCATTCGCATCCTTCATGGGCGAAACGGTCAGGGAAATTTCAATCAAGCTGCCGTCCTTGCGCTGGCGGATGGTCTCATAATGCTCTATCCGTTCGCCGCGCCGGACGCGTTGGAGGATGTTTGGCTCTTCATCCCAGCGTTCCTTCGGGATCAAAATGGTGACCGGCTGGCCGATGACTTCGTCAGCGCGATAACCAAAAAGCTGTTCGGCTCCATGGTTCCAACTGGTGATGATGCCATTGATATCCTTGCTGATGATCGCGTCCGCTGAATATTCAACAATGGCCGCAAGCTGTTGGGCAGCTTTTGCCTCGCGTCTTTCTTCGGTGATGTCGTTGAAATAGCAGACCACGCCGTGCTGGCCATCCGGCAGCGTTACGCGTTGCGTTTCCC